>JAJXUY010000231.1 GCA_021782525.1 Acidobacteriota bacterium
CGTGCCTGCGCGGGGTCGAGAGCCGCCATGCGGTCGAGGGCAAGGTTGAGGGCGACCAGGTCGATGCTGGGCGCCTCGGATGTCACCTCTGCCTCGTCCAGTGGGACGCGCAGCGTCGAGCCGCCGCGTTTCGCCGTGGCCCGGCGCCGCGCGTGATCGACGAGGATCTCGCGCATCGCCCGCGCCGCCACCCCGAAGAAGTGAGCGCGGTTCTCCCAGGTGGCGTGGCGCTGGTCGAACAGCTTCAAGTACGCCTCGTGGACCAGGGCGGTGGGCTGAAGCGTGTGGCCGGGTCGCTCCCGCCGCATGAGGCTCCGCGCGAGGCGGCGCAGCTCGCCGTAGACGATCGGCAGGAGCCGGTTCAGGGCTCCCTCGTCGCCGCCGCGCCAGCTGAGCAGGAGACGGGTCACCTCACCCGGCGGGGGAGCGGCCCCTGAAGGGGCGGTTGGCTCACGTTCCATTGCAGATCCCAAGTCGGCGTGAGGATAGGCCGGCGGCACCGCAGGTGTCAAGAAAACTCTTGCAGCCTCATGCATTTGTGCAATCGTGCACAACATCCCGAGAGGCTGGTCGCGGGCGTCGGGCATGCGCCTGGCGTGTGTGGGACGCGAGCCTTTGGCCTCGGCTGATGAGGGAAGCCTCGGCGATTTTGCGCATGAACAGGCAGGGGGGATTATGGAAAAGAGAGTTCAGGTCGGCCGCGCCAATCGCCGGAGGTCGTTCGTGCCTCTGGCAGGTCTCGTTCTTTTCCTCACGGTTGCCGCCGGTCTTGCGACGGCCGCCACGTTCACTGTGACCAACACCAACGACTCGGGCGCCGGGTCGCTCCGTCAGGCCATAATCGACGCCGTTGGAGCAGGGAACCCGCCGCACACGATCGCGTTCAACATCCCGGGTGCGGGGGTGCACACCATCGCGCCGGCGAGCGCGCTGCCGCAGCTCAACACTCAGGCGACCGTCGATGGCAGCACGCAGCCCGGCTACGCAGACTGGTCGCCCGTCATCGAGGTCAACGGCGCCGGCGCCGGCCCTGGGTCCACGGCGTTGTACGTGAACCAGGCTGGCAGCTCGGTGCGCGGCCTGATCATCAACGGCTGGGGCTCGACCGGCGTGCAGGTCAACGGCGCCAACTGCACCGTCTCGTGGAACTTCATCGGCACCAACGCGACCGGAACCGCGATGGTCATGAACGGTGGCGCCGGCGTCAGCCTCTCCTCCGGCGGTAACACGGTCAGCCACAACGTCATCTCCGGTAACAGCACCGGGGTCTGGATCTCGCAGGTGGCGGCGACGGGAAACACCGTCATCGGTAACTACATCGGGACGAGCGCCGCCGGCACGGCAGCGATACCCAATTTCACCTACGGGGTTGGCATCGTCGCCGGAGCCGCGGCGAACACGATCGGCGGAACGACCGCCACCGACAGGAACGTCATCTCCGGAAATGCCTGGCACGGCGTCTACATTCTAACCAACCAAAACATCGTTCGTGGCAACTACATCGGCACCGATGCGGCGGGCGCCGCCGCGCTCGGAAACGGCGGCAACGGCGTCGAGGTCAATGGCGGCTCCGACAACCAGATCCTCGACAACGTGATTTCGGGTCACATCACCCAGCCATCCGCCGGGGTGCTCATTACTGGCGATGTGAGCGGCAACGTTCTCAAAGGCAACCTGGTCGGCACCAACGCAGCGGGCACCGCCGCAATCCCCAACTGGTGGGGGGTCGATATCGAGAGCTCGTTCGGGAACACCATCGGCGGTCCGGCCCTCTCTGACCGCAACGTCGTCTCGGGAAACTTCAATAACGGTGTGCGGATCTCCGGGGCCGACACGAACATCGTGCAGGGAAACCTGATCGGCACCGATGCGGCCGGGACAGCGGCGCTTGGCAACGGCAACCAGGGTGTCAGGCTGGAGAACGCCAACGGAAACCTGATCGGCGGGACGCTTGCCGGTGCGGGGAACGTGATCGCGGGCAATGCGAACCTCGCCGTGATCGTGTTCGGTAACAACAACGAGATCCGCAACAACACGATCGGTGCGAACAGCGCCCACACGGTTGCCTTGACCAACGGCGGCGGCGTGCACGTCTACACCGGGACCGGCAACACCATCTCCGGCAACACGATCCTGTCCCGCACGGCGACGCTGGCGATCGACCTCAACGCCGCCGGCACGTGGCCGCCCGACGGCGTCACCGCCAACGATTCGTGCGACGCGGATACGGGACCGAACGACCTGCAAAACTACCCGGTGCTGGCTTCGGCGGTTGCGGGCGCATCCTCCACCACCATCGTCGGTACGCTCAACTCCACCGCGAGCACGGCGTACAGCCTCGAGTTCTTCGCGAGCCCAGCGTGCCATGCGTCGGGCCACGGTGCCGGGGAGCAGTTCCTTGGGACGGGGAGCGTCACCACCGATGCTAGCTGCAACGGTACATTCGCGGTGACGGTCCCGGTGGCTGTGCCGGCCGGCTCCGTCGTGACCGCCACTGCGACCGACCCGGGTGGCAACACGTCGGAGTTCTCGGCCTGTATCGCCGCGACCACCGCGGCCACGCCAACAACGACGACCGTTGTCTCGTCGTTGAACCCGTCGTTGTCCGGGGCGGCGGTCACGTTCACTGCAACCGTGACCGGCGCCGGGTCGAGCCCGACCGGGAACGTCACGTTTGGTGACGGCGCCGCCACTCTCGGAGTTGTCGCTCTGGGCGGCGGGAGCGCGACTCTCACGACCTCGACGCTCACCGTAGGGAGCCATGCGATCTCGGTTTCATACGGTGGTGACACCACGAACCTCGCCAGTCAGGCCGCCGTCCTGACGCAGGTGGTGAACGACGCGCCGGCTGCGGCCGTGCCCACGCTCGGGTGGGCCGGACTGGGGATCCTGGGCCTCCTGATGGCGCTGGTGGGAGTGGGGCTGTTGGCGAGGAGGGCCCTGTGACAAGAACGTGGACGCGACCAACCCGGATCTCGCGAAAGGAGCGATTCACCATGAACTCAAGGAGTATCCTCGGGTGCGCAATCGCCACATCGGCCCTGTTGGTTGCGTGTGTCGGGACACAGCCCGCGCAGGCGCCGATGGCCACGCCGCAAACCCCGCAAGCGCAAGCCGTTTCGGCCCCCAACGCCCAACCGAGCGCCCTGTCGTACGGCACGGTGACCGCGATCGTGCAGAAGGGGAAGACGACGCAGGCCGACCTGTTGCAGATGTTCGGCGGACCGAACATCTCGACCACCGATGGCGACGGGGTCGAGACCTGGGTCTACGAGCGCAGCGTCACCCAGACCGACGTCGCGAGCAACGCCCGGAGTTCCGAGGCCGCGGCGAAGCTCGGCCTGTTCTTCAAGTCGGTCGAACTCGGCGCCAGCGGGTCTACGGGCCAAACGGCCGCCGCCTCGAGCACCACGACCTCGATCCGCTCCCTGACCGTGATCGTCAAGTTCAATCCGGACAAGACGGTCAAGGACTACTCAGCGCGCGCCAGCTACTTCTGAGGAGAGACGTCATGAGAACCGCAACCGCGATCGTCGTCACCGCCGGCCTCGTGCTCGCCGCCGCCTGTGTCTCCCCGATGGGGGGAGTGTTCGGCGGTCGCGGCGGCCAGCCCGGCCAGCAGCAAACCCCCCAGATGCCCGACGAGAACGCCATCATGGCGAAGAGCCAGCTCATGCAGGAGATGATGAAGAACCCCGACCTCCCGGCCTGGCACGACCAGCGGCAACAGATGGCGCTGGCGCTGGGCGACCGCACGTTCGACAAGGGGTTCGACCGCATCTTCGACTCCATGACCGTGGCCCTGGCCACCCTGGGCTGCCGCGTCACCAACATGGAGCGCACCTCGGGCTACATCACGGCGTCGCTGCCGGAACTGCCGCCCGAGCAACTGCAGGGGCTGCACGACGAGGCGCTGCGGCAGTACGCAACGGCCAAGGGCTACCCGCCTTCGGTGCTGCAGAAGCAGGGACCCTACGACATCGATCCCGACATGGGCGCCGGCATGATGGAACGCATGGGAGGCAGCGGCCTGACGCTCTCGATGGTCAAGCAGGGCCCGCGGCAGACGAAGGTCAAGCTCCGCTTCGACAACGTCTTCTACCCGCGGATGCTCAACGAGCTCTACACGAAGGTGTGGACTGAGGTGGACAAACAGGTGTTCCTCGACAAGGCGCTCGACTGAGGTCGCGCCAAGACGTTCGCGGCACA
>JAJXUY010000232.1 GCA_021782525.1 Acidobacteriota bacterium
GTCGTTAACGGGCCGGGCGAGTCGCGCGCCGCCAACATCGGGATCTCTCTGCCCGGCACCGGTGAGGCGCCGTCGTGCCCGGTGTTCGTCGACGGGGAGAGGTTCACGACGCTCAAGGGCGGCTACGAGGAGCTGGCGGCGGCGTTCACCGCCCTCGTCGAGGACTACGTCGCGACCAGGTACCCCGCCGCCGCCGCCGGCGCGCCGCCGCGCCGGTAGGCCGCCTCGGCTACCATGAGGGCGGAGGGTCCGATGATCCATCTCGCCGTCCTCGCCGCGGCGCTCGCCGCGCCGCTCACCCCCGTGCAGCCCGTCGCGTTCGCCGACGTCTTCACCGACGCCACGCTGCGCGTCGACACCTACCACACCGGCAACGCGAGCGAGGAGGTCGTGACGCTCGACCGCGTGCTGCGGCAGGGGAGCTGGGCCGGCAGCGAGCGCCACCTCACCGACACGTTCGGCGTCGGGCGCTACCTCGCGACCGTCACCGACCCGGCCTCCGGCGTGCTGCTCTTCTCCAAGGGGTACGACAGCTACTTCGGCGAGTACCGCACCACCGCGGCGGCCGAGAAGGGGGCGCGCCGCACGTTCTCCGAGTCGGTCCTCATCCCCTGCCCGAAGAAGCCGGTGCGGTTCGCGATCGCGGTGCGGCAGCGCGACGGCGCCTGGCGCGAGATCTTCGCCACCGAGATCGACCCGGCCTCGACGGCGATCGTCAACGCCCCCCTCGATGCGGGCGTCACCGTGATCGAGGCGGCGCACGGCGGCGACCCGCACCACGCGGTCGACATCGCGGTCCTCGCCGAAGGCTACACCGCGGCGGAGGAGAAGAAGTTCCGCGCCGACCTCGCGCGCTTCGTCAAGCTCTTCTTCACCCAGGAGCCGTACGCCGGCCACGAGGGGAAGTTCAACATCCGCGGCGTCTTCGCGCCGTCGCAGGAAAGCGGCATCTCCGAGCCGAGCTGGGGGAGCCACCGCAACACGGCGCTCGGCGCCACCTTCGACTCGCTCGGCTCCGAGCGCTACGTCCTCACCGAGGAGAACCGCCGCGTGCGCGACCTCGCGGCGCACGTGCCGTACGACGCGCTCATGATCATGGTCAACTCGCCGCGCTACGGCGGCGGCGGGATCTACAACCTCTACTGCACCTTCACCGCCGACAACCAGTGGTCGAGCTACGTCTTCCTGCACGAGTTCGGGCACTCGTTCGCCGGCCTCGCCGACGAGTACTACACCTCGTCGGTGGCGTACAGCGAGTTCTACCCGAAGGGGGTCGAGCCCGACGCGCCGAACATCACCGCGCTGCTCGACCCGGCCCGGCTCAAGTGGCGCGCGCTGGTCACGCCGGGCACGCCGATCCCGACCCCGTGGGAGAAGGCCGGCTTCGACGCGATCGACACCGCGTACCAGAAGGTGCGCGAGGAGCTCAACGCCAAGATCGCGGCCGCCAAGCGCGCCGGGGCGCCGCGCGCCGAGGTCGAGAAGATGCAGGACGAGTCGGAGCGCCTGTCGCGCGAGAACGCCGCCAAGGTCGATGCCTACCTCGCGAAGTCGCGCTTCGTCGGCCAGGTGGGCGCGTTCGAGGGCGCCGGCTACGCCTCAACCGGGCTGTACCGGCCGATGCTCGACTGCATCATGTTCAGCAAGGGCGCCAAGCCGTTCTGCAAGGTCTGCCAGCAGGCGCTGCTGCGCGTGATCGAGCACGACGCCGAGTAGGGCGCGCGATGGCACGTCTCGCCGGCCAGGTGGCGCTCGTGACGGGCGCGTCGTCCGGGATCGGGGCGGCGCTCGCGCGCGAGTTCGCCCGCCGCGGCGCCGCGGTGGCGCTGCTCGCGCGCCGCGCCGACCGGATCGCGGCGCTCGCCGCCGAGATCACCGGGGCCGGGGGGCGCGCGCTCGCGATCGAGTGCGACGTGACCCGCGACGGCGAGCTCGAGCGGGCGGTGGCGGCGACCGTCGCCGAGTTCGGGCGGCTCGACGTCGCGGTCGCCAACGCCGGGTTCGGGGTGGCGGGACGGTTCGCCGACCTCGCCCTCGACGACTACCGGCGCCAGTTCGAGACCAACGTCTTCGGCGTCCTGCGCACCGCCCGCGCCGCGCTCTCCGAGCTCACCCGCAGCCGCGGCGCGCTCGCGATCGTCGGCAGCGTCGCCGGCGACGTCTCGGCGCCGGGCAGCTCCGCCTACTCGATGAGCAAGGCGGCGGTGCGCGCGCTCGCGACTGCGCTGCGCGGCGAGCTGGCGCCGCGGGGGGTCGCGGTCGTCCTCGTCACCCCCGGCTTCGTGGACTCCGAGATCCGCCGCGTCGACAACCATGGCGCGTTCCACTCCGGGGCGCGCGAGCCGGTGCCGGGGTGGCTGCGGATGCCGGCCGAGACCGCCGCGCGCAAGATCGCTCGCGCGATCGCCCGCCGCCGCCGAGAGCTGATTCTCACCGGGCACGGCAAGGTCGCGGTAGCGCTCGCGCGGCACACGCCCGGTCTGCTCGCCTGGTTGGTGGCGCGCGCCCGCGCCGAGCGCCGGGAGCCGGGGCGCGGCGGTTCGCCTACTTCACGGCCGTGATGTAGACCGCGCCGCCCTCGCGCGTGAGCGTGATCTCCGCCGGGCCGCCGGCGGGCTTGGCCACGCCGACCACCTGCTTGGCCTCGGCGGCGCTGCGGAAGCCGGCCGCGAACGTCGCCAGCTTCCCCTTCTGCCACACGACCAGCGTGTTGACGAGCCCTTCCGCCTTCGGCGAGATCGCCGCGCCGGCGTGGCTCATCTCCAGCGCCGTCGGCGCCAGCGTGTCGAGGAACTTCTCGTCGGCCGCGTTGCGGAACGGCGGGTAGATCACGAGCACGTACGGGCCGGGGTCCGGGAGCTGGATGCGGACCGTCGTCTGCGTCTGGCCCGAGCTCTTGAGCCGGTTGGCGCCGTCCACGATCGCGCCGGAAACCGAGCCGGCGCTATCGGAGCTGCACGCCGACAGCCCGGCCGTGGCCGCCGCCAGCAGCGTCAATGCCAGAATCGAGCGAGCGTGCCTCATCTGTCCCCCCGAGCCGCATTTGTTGCCCACAGTGTACCCGCACGGCCGCGCCGGAAGTCAAGGCCGCGAGCCGCCTGCGGCGCCGCGCCGTGAGAAGATCCCGGTGCGGGAGGTGCGCGATGGAGCCGTTCCGGTACCACGTCTACGTCTGTACCCAGGAGAAGCCCGAGGGCCAGCCGTGCTGCAGCGGCAACGGCAGCGCCAAGGTGCTCGACGCGCTGCGCGCCGAGGTCGGCAAGGCGGGCCTCGGCGACGAGGTCCAGATCACGACCAGCGGCTCGCTCGGCCTGTGCGAGCGCGGGCCGAACATGGTCGTCTACCCCGAGGGGGTGTGGTACTCGCGCGTCCAGGTGGAGGACGTCCCCGAAATCGTGCGCGAGCACCTCGGGCACGGCCGGCCGGTCGCGCGCCTGCTCTCCGGCGACGCCGCGGCGCTCAAGGCCGAGGCGCTGGAGAACAAGCGCCGCTACCTTGCGTTCATGGCGGCGCAGAAGGCGGCCGCGACCAAGGGCTGAGGCCGCCTCACTCGCCGATCACCTTGACGAGCACGCGCTTCGGCCGGCGGCCGTCGAACTCGCCGTAGAAGATCCGCTCCCAGGGGCCGAAGTCGAGCTTGCCGCCGGTGACCGCCACGACGACCTCGCGCCCCATCACCTGACGCTTGTGGTGGGCGTCGCCGTTGTCCTCGCCGCTCGCGTTGTGGCGGTACGCCTGCGGCGACGGGTCGAACGGCGCCAGGCGCTCGAGCCAGCGCTTGTAGTCCTCGTGCAGGCCGGGCTCGTCGTCGTTGATGAACACCGACGCCGTGATGTGCATCGCGTTGACCAGGCACAGCCCCTCCTGCACCCCGCTCTCGCGCACCGCCGCCGCCACCTCGTCCGTGATGTTGACGAACTCCATCCGCGCCGGCACGTTCATCGTCAGGTATCGGGTCAACGATCGCATCGCCGCCTCCCGGCCACCATGACTACCCGACCCGGCGCCGCGGCGCAACCGGCGGCCCGCCGGGAGGACGTCGCGTCCCCGCCAGGCGGCGGCGCGTGCGCCGCGTCACCGCGGCGGCTGCGGTGGCGCATCCGTCCGTCAACTCGCGGACGGCGTAACCGTCTCTCACGGCGAAGGGAGGCAGTCATGACACGGATCCTCACCCTC
>JAJXUY010000233.1 GCA_021782525.1 Acidobacteriota bacterium
GGCCGGATCTGGCCCGGGCGATCGACGAGTTCCGGCAGGCGATTGCTCGCGACCCGAACTATGCCGCCGCGTACGCCGGCCTGGCCGACGCGTACGTGATCAGCGCCGACAACGGCTTTCAACCCCCCGCGGTGGGGAGGGACCAGGCCAGAGCGGCGGCGCTGAAGGCCGTGGCGCTGGACGACTCGTTGGCCGAGGCGCACGTCGCCCTCGGCAACGTGTACGACAACTACGATTGGGACTGGGCGCGCGGGGAGGCGGAACTACGCCGCGCCATCGAGCTGGATCCCAACTCCGCCCTCGGGTACTTCTTCTATGGGGGACATCTTTCCACCGTTGGGCGCAACGACGAAGCGGTTGCGGCAGGCCTGCACGCCCGGGAGCTCGACCCACTCGGCACCAGGATCAACGCCGTGCTCGCCGCCATCTTCTACTGCGCTCGCCGTTACGACGAGGCCACTGCGGCGGGCCGCCGAACGCTCGAGCTTGATCCCAATGACGAAATGGGGCATCTGATCCTGGGCGAGACGTTCCTGCGGGAAGACATGCATGTCCAGGCGGTGGCCGAGTTGGAGCGGTTGCGCGGGCGCGATGGTGCCGCGGCTTTGGTCGGGGCCTACGCTGCTGCGGGGAGAATGGCCGACGCTCGCCGCCAGCTGGCCGCAATCATGGACGAATCGCGGCGCCGCTACGTCCACGCGTATGTCCTGGCTGTGGCCCACGTCGGGGTTGCCGGTGATGACGAGATCTTTGCCTGGCTGGATAAGGCGTACCAGGAGCGCGATCTCGACCTCCCCTGGGGAACGGCCGATCCGATGTGGGACCGGGTACGCTCAGACCCGCGCTTCGTGGACCTGCTGCGACGCATGCACCTTTGAGTGGTCCGGGGCGTCCTGCCGCTGGCTGTGAGGTGCTGCAGCGGGCGCTGCGCGAGGAGATCGTCGTCGCCCAACGCTTCTCGGCCGCCGGAATCGAACTCGTCGTGCATCGCCGCTGATGCGCCGGCGGGATTGCTCAGCCGCCCGCCGGGACGAGCGCCTCGACGAGGCCGTTCATCCGCTCATCGGCCTGGAGGAGGCGGACCTCCGTGAACCCGGCGGCCTCGAGCCCGCCGCGGATCTCGGCGAACGAGTACGTGCCGCCGCCCGCGGTGCCGACCAGCATGTTGACCGCGAACAGCGCGCCGCGCAGCGGCCGCGTGTGGTCCGGGCTCATCACGTGGTCGCGGACGATCAGCCGGCCGCCGGGGCGTAGCGCCTGGCGGACCTTGCAAAACAGCGCGACGTTCTGCTCGGCGCTGTTCTGGTGGATGATCGCGGAGAGCAGCGCGAGGTCGTGGCCCGGCGGCAGCGCGTCGCGGTAGAAATCGCCGGCGACGAACGTCACGCGATCGGTCACGCCGGCCGAGCGAAGGCGGCGGCGCGCGATCTCGATCACCGGTGGCAGGTCGAACAGCGTCGCCCGCAGGCCGGGACACGCCGCGAGGAACGCCTCGGTGTAGGTGCCGGACGCGCCGCCGACGTCGAGGAGACGGGCGGCGTCGTCGGGCCGGACGGCCGCGACGACGGCGCCCGCCATCGGCGCCGCGACCGCGTGCATCGCCGCGATGAACGCCTCGCGGTCGCGCTCGCGCTGCGCCGGCTCGGGAGCCGCCGCAGGCTTGCCGCTGCGCATCACGTCGGTGAGGGCGGACCAGCGCCGCCACAGCGCGACCGAGTGCCGCAGCATCGGCGCCACGCTGCGCTCCGAGCCCTCGCTCAGCAGCGCGGCCACCTCGGGAGGGCAGCGGTAGGCGCCGTCCCGCTTGTCGAGCAGCTTGAGGGCCACGAGCGCGTCGAGCAGGACCGCCGTCGCGCGCGGTTCGGTCCCGAGCGCGGCCGCGACCGTTTCCGCCGTCATCGCGCCGCGCGCGAGCGGCGTGAACACGTCGAGCTCGACCGCGGTGAGGAGCACGCGGGACTCCATGAACGCCCGGCCGAGGCCGAGGATCGCGTCGGATGTCATCTCCGTCATGTCGTCCCCCCTAACGCGCGACGCACCCAGGTCGCCGCGCGAGTCTACCGCCCTCCCCTCACTCCGGTCGCCCCGGCTGGGCGCCTCGGCCAGCCTCCATCCCCGGGATCCGTCCCTCCCTCACCCTTGACGGAGCCTCCCACAGCACTACCATGCCCCAAGGTGACAAAGGAAAGTCCTTTCCCTAAAAGCGACTACAATAAGGCGACTAAAATGGCGTTCGGCTAGGGGGGACCCCCGGTACTCGAGGGCACTGTATGGCGTGTTGACGCCACAGCTGGCTGCGCGCCAAGGAGATGGGTCGGCCGCGCAGGGGGGTGGAATGGCGCACGCCGACGCTTGTCGCATGGGTAGTTCGAGAGGGTGTCTCGGCGGTGGGGGGCCGCAGAAATGGTTCGAGCGCCGTGGCGCTCGCTGAGCGCCAGGATCGCGGCAGGCGTCGTAGCCACCGTGTTCGTGGTCACCGTTGGCTCAGTCTGGTTTCTGCAGTCGTTCCACCGTCGCCAGATGATCCAGTCGCTCACCGAAACCGCGACGGCCCACGGCAAGCTGGTCGAACAAGGCCTGCGCTACGCGATGCGCACGCGCTCGCTCGACCTCCTCTCGGAGACGGTACGCAACCTCGCCGGCCAGAAGGGTGTCGAGAAGGTCATGATCCTCGACAGGAAGGGGGTCGTGCGCTATTCCTCGAACCCGACGGAACCGGGGCGCACATTGACGGCCTCCGACCCGACCCTCATGATTGGCCACCAGACGGAAGCCGCGCTTAGCGGGCGTACCGTGATTTTGGCGAGTGACGACGGCAGGCGCGTGTTCCGCAACGTGACGCCGGTTCTCAACGGTGAAGCGTGTTTCGGTTGTCACTCCAGTCACGACCGCGTCAACGGCGTGCTGATCGTCGACTACTCGATGGCCGGGGTGGAGTCGGCGCTTGCGACCGGAGCCCGGAAGGTGTGGCTCTCCGCGCTCGTGCTCGCTCTGGCGATCTCGCTCGTGATCGTGGCCCTGATGAGGTGGCTGGTGTTGGACCGGCTGCGATCGCTCGTTCGGGTCGTCGACTCGGTCGAGGCAGGACGCCTCAATGGTTTTCGCAGGGTGGGGGGCGCTGACGAAATCACCCAACTCGGGCAGCATCTCAACGGTATGGCGTTGAGGCTCGACCAGTCGATCCGTGATGTGCGCGAGAGCGAGGCCTTCCTCGACGCCATCGTCAACTCCGCGGACGACGGGATCGTAGTGGTTGACGCTAGCATGCGCGTGGTCACCGCAAACCGGGCGTTCGCGCACATTCTCGGCGTGCCTCCATCGGAGGTCTCCGCCGAGCCGTGCCAGTGCGTCGCCTCGTGTCTCCCGGGTGATAACGGCGGATGCCCGGCTAGGTCGACGTTTGCGACGGGACAGGTGGCGCACTGCGTCCGTGCCGTCACCGACCCCGAGGGCATGAGCCGGTACTACGAGATCTCGTCCTCGCCCGTTCATGGAGGCGGGGCGAGGGAGCAAGTGATTGAGATCTGGCGCGACATCACCAGCCGTCGTGAGATCGAGGCCCGGCTCGCAAATTCGGATCGGCTCACTTCACTTGGACTGCTGGCCGCAGGAGTTTCGCACGAGATCAACAACCCGCTGGCGTCGATCACCACGTGCCTGGATGGGCTGGGGCGGCGGATGCGCACGCAGGGAGGCGGACCGACCGCTGCAGAGCTCGCCGAATACCTCGAGCTGATCAGGGGTGAGGTGGCAAGGTGCTGCGAGCTCACCGAACGGCTGAAGGTGCTTGGACGGCGCCCGCAATCGACGCCGCAGTCCGTCGACGTCGGGGCGGTCGCGTGCGACACGGTGGCGCTGGTGCGTTACATGGCCGAAAAGGGCCGCGTTGAGGTCGTAGTGCGCGGTACCGACGACATACAGCCGGTGATTGCCGACGAGGCGCAGATGCGACAGGTGATGCTCAACCTCGTGCTAAACGCGATTCAGGCCATCCAGGGGCCCGGGTGGCTGCACCTTTCGATCCGACGGGGGGGAGCCTCTACCGTAGAGATCGAGGTCGCCGACTCGGGTCGGGGGATCGAGCCAACTGAGCTGCAGCGTATCTTCGAGCCGTTCTACTCCCTGCGCCCGGACGGCCGGGGCAGCGGTCTCGGCCTGTTCATCACGAAGATC
>JAJXUY010000234.1 GCA_021782525.1 Acidobacteriota bacterium
TGTCGAGCAGCTCGTAGGCGCACTCCAGGATCGTCGCGAGCACCCGCTCGAGGTCGAGCACGAAGTTCATCGCCTTGGCGGCCTCGAGCAGCGTGGTCACCTCGCGCAAACGGTTGGTCAGCGCGGCGGTGAGGACGCGCTCGTCGACCAGCAGCTTGGTGAGGCGCCTGAGCTGGAGCTCCTTCTCGACGGCGTAGGCGCAAAACAGCACGACGGTGCCGAGGAGCGCGCTCTGCAGGACGATCGGGGAGACCCAGTCGGGCGGCTGCAGTCCGTGCCAGAACGTGACGATGAGCAGGGCCACAACGGTCGTGACGAGGAGCGCCAGCGTGATCACCCAGAGCTGTAGGCGGCGCTGCTCGACCGCCTCCAGGGTCGGCGTCTCGAAGCTGCGCAGACCGGCGATCCGGGCGGCCCGCTCGGTCACCTTCGAGTTCGCCTCCGCCTGCGACGGTGTCATGGCTGTGGCCCGTCCGGCGTGCAGCGATCGTGGCGAGCGGCCGTCCCGGCGCGCTCCCGCCCCCTGTACCCGGCCGGCCTTGATCCGATGATCCACATCATGCACCGAGATCGTACTACGGCGGCGCCGTCGGGTCCACCGGCGGCGGCCCGAACGTCGACGCCGGTCCGACTAGCGCCGGTCCTTCATCGCCGCCGCGGCCTCGCGGTCGAGCGTCCGGCGCTTGATCGTCTCCCGCTTGTCGTGCAGCTTCTTGCCCCGGACCAGGGCGAGCTCGACCTTGATCCAGTTGCCCTCGATGCCGATCGCCAGCGGCACGACCGTGAGGCCCTTCTCGGCCACCTTGCTGGCGAGGCGGACGATCTCGCGCTTGGCGAGCAGCAGCTTGCGCCGCCGCGTCGGGTCGTGGGTCGCGTAGCCGGCGTTCTCGTACGGCGCGACGTGAACGCCCGCGAGAAACGCCTCCCCGGCCTCGAACGCGACCCATCCCTCCTGGATCTTGGCGTGGCTCTCGCGGACCGATTTGACCTCGCTGCCGGTGAGCACGATCCCGGCGGTGATGTGCTCGAGGATCTCGTACTCGAAGCGGGCCTTGCGGTTCGAAGCCAGCACCTTCATGCGCGGACGGCCTCGCCCAGGACCGGGACGAGTTCGCGGTCGAACTGGCGGCCGGCCTCGGCGCGGATGAGGTCGAGCGCGGCGTCGCGCGACATCGAACGGCGGTATGACGACGGCGAGGTGAACACGTCGTACACCTCGGCCAGGTGGATGATGCGGCTGGCGAGCGGGATCGTGCGCCCGCCGAGGCGCTCCGGATAGCCGCTGCCGTCCCAACGCTCATGGTGGTGGCGGATCGCCCCGGCGAGGTCGCCGGGAAACTCGGCCGCCTCCACGATGCGGGCGCCGAGCACCGGGTGGCGGCGGTAGAGGCGTTGCTCGGCATCACCGGGGCGCTCGAGCCGGTAGGCGCGGGCGTAGTCGAGTTCCCGCATGCCGACGTCGTGCAGGTACGCAGCCACCGTGATCAGCTCTTCCTGCTGCTCGGTAAGGCCGAGGGCGGCCGCCATCTTCTGCGCGATCTCCGACGTGGACTGCGAGTGCTGCCGCAGGTGCGGGAACGACGCCTCACCCGGCTCGAGGAGGACGCGCGCGAGGTTACGGGCGGCCCGGCGGTAGTCGCGCAGCGAGCGGGCCAGGTCGAGGGCGTGGCCCGCCGCCGCGAACACGGCATCGACGGACGCACCACCGGCCGGCGTCACGAGCGAGAGCGCGACCCACAGCGGTGGGCCGGCCAGCAGCACCGCAGTCCTGATCTCCTCGGCCCGCGCCTGGCTTCCCCCGCTCTCGCGCTCGTCCCAGCCCCACAGCCCTGGAGCCGGCGCCTTCACGCCCGCCGACAGGAACGCGCTCGCCTGGTGCGCCGCGACGGCTTCCCGGCGTTGCGGGTCGAGCGCCACGGACTGCAGCGCGAGGGCGCGGGCACTCCCGCCGTCGGTGAGCGTGAGCACCGCCGCAGCAACCTCGGGGAGAGCGGCCAGCGACCGCACCACCGCGGTCACGTCCTCGACCATCCCGGCGTGCAGGAGGGCGCCGGCGTTGTTCCCTCGCACCGGGGCGAGCGGTGGGGCGGGCGCCGGAGAGGCAGGCGGGGCGGGAGCGGGAGCAGGAGCGGGAGCGGGAGCGGAGTTCGGCTGGCCGGTGGGGTCGGCCAGGAACGACTCGAACGCGTGCCCGATGGCCCGGGCCGCGGGCAGATCATCGGGGGTAAAGGGCAGCCGCCGCGACTTGTCGCGGACGTCGACGATCCCGACCAGGCGTTCCGCGGCTGTGATCGGGATCGTCAGGAGGCGCGACGTGCCGGCGCCTTCGAGCAGCGACTGCAACGGCGGGGCCTCGTCGAGGGCGTTGATGTACGCCGGAGCGGTGCGATGGCGCCGGGTCCAGTCGCAGAGGGGGTGGCCGAGCGGCAGCGTCGGCGCCAGCTCATCCCGGCGCCCGAACCCGTAGCTGGTGGCGAGTTCGAACGCGCCGTCGCCACTCTCGAGGTACAGCGCCGCCTTCATCGCCTGCAGCTCCTCCAGGCAACGGTACAAGATCTCCTTGGCGCGCTGTTCGCGCTCGCGGTCCCACGACGGCAGCATGACGGCTCCCGGGCCGAAGTCTAACACCGCGGCGTGTGGTCGTGGAGCCACACATCGCGGCGGAGGCGCCACAGGTCCGCACCCGGGGCATGCCCAGAGCCTGGCACGCTCCTCGCTAAGACGGACCCGGAGGCGAGCGATGGCCTGGCAGAGGACGATCCTTCGAACCGCGAGCGCCACGGGCGTCGGGATCCACGGCGGCGAACAGGTGGCGTTGCGCCTGCGCCCCGCCCCGCCCGGGACCGGCATCGTCTTCGTGCGAAACGACATCGGGATCTCGATTCCGGCTCGCGCCGAGAACGCACGCGACCTGGCGTACGCGACGACGTTGCGCCTGCGGGGTGCCGAGGCACGGACCGTGGAGCACCTTTTGGCGGCGGTTCTCGGGACCGGCGTCACCAACCTCTTCGTCGACCTCTCCGGTGCCGAGGTGCCGATCCTGGACGGCTCGGCGTTGCCGTTCGTGGAGCTGCTGCGGCGCGCCGGGTTCGACGAGCAAAACGTCACCCTGCCGGAGATGCGGGTCCGGCGCGCCGTGCGGGTAGGGGACGGGGAGCGCTGGATCGAGCTTCGCCCGGCCGACGAGCTGGCGATCGACTATCTGGTCAGTTATGACGCTCCCGCCGTCGGCCGGCAGCGCTTCACCGGGGCGATCACGCCGCAGCGGTTCGCCGCGGAGCTGGCACCGGCGCGTACCTTCGGGTTCCTCGACGAGGTGCCGGCACTGCGGCAGCGCGGGCTCGGGCTCGGAGGCTCGCTCGACAACTGCATCGTGGTGGATCGCGGGCGCGTCCTCTCCGGCGAGCTGCGCTTCCCCGACGAGTTCGTGCGCCACAAGGTGCTCGACCTGATCGGCGACCTGGCGCTGCTCGAGTATCCACTGCGGGCCCGAGTGGTCGCGCACAAGGCCGGCCATGCCCTGCACGTGGCGGCGCTGAACGAGTTGCTCGCCAACCCGGAGGCGTGGGAGCTGGTCGAGCCCGATCGGCTGGCCGCGCTCTCCGTGCATCCCTACTCCGGCGAGAGCGAGTTCGAGGCCGCGCTCGCCGGTTGACGCCGGCCCGGCCGCCGGCCGGCTCCGCGGGGCTCTCCCAGGCCGGTGTGGTAGGATTGCCACACCATGGTGCTGGCTGCGATCCTGCTGGCTGCGGCCGCGGCTCCGGAACTCGACCTGACGCTCACGCCCGCCCCCGGCCGGCTGGCGGTCCAGGTCGTGGTGCAGCGTACGCTCCCCTCCGAGTGGACCGAGGCGCTGGCGGCGGGGGCGCCGGTCAGCATCACCTATCGCCTGCGCCTGTACCGCAACCGTCACTGGCTCTGGGATCAGCGCGTCGCCGGCCACGAGTTGGTCGTCAAGGCGCAACGCGACCCGGTCACCGGCGTCTTCTCGCTGGTAGCCGAACTCGACGGGGAGATCCTCGCCTCCGGCGAGGTCGGCAGCCTCGAGGAGGCGGTGCGCTGGGTGACCCATCCGCCGCCGTCCGAGATCGCGGTCCCGCTGCGCCGGGAGCCTCTCCTCCTGTTCGTGCGTGCCGAGTTTCTGACCCGCTACAAG
>JAJXUY010000235.1 GCA_021782525.1 Acidobacteriota bacterium
TCGTCGACGCCGGGGTCCCGGTGGCCGTGGCCACCGACTGCAACCCCGGCTCGTCGCACACCGAGTCGATGCCCGCGGTGATCGCCCTCGCCTGTCTCGGCGCCGGACTCACCTCGGAGGAGGCGATCGTCGCCGCGACGCTCAACGCCGCGGCCGCGCTCGGGCGCGCGGCCCGGCTCGGCAGCGTGGAGGCCGGCAAGCAGGCCGACCTCGCGATCCTCGACGCCCCGTCGCCGAAACATCTCGTCTACCACTTCGGCGTCAACCTCGTGCGCCACGTCGTTAAGGGCGGCCGCGTCGTCGTCCGCGACGGCGCCCGCGTCTAGGAGCCTGTCGCGCATCGCGACGAAAGCGAGGGTCGCGATGGCGCCCGCTGGCAAGGCCGACAAGCGAAATGCCCGCAGACGTAGCTGTAGCCTACGTCGAGGACATTTCGCGCAGGCCAACGCAGCCAGCGGAATGCCAGCGCGAGCCGCAGCCGGAGTCGATGCGCGACAGGCTCCTAGCCTAAGCTTTCTCGAGTTTGGCGAGCGACGGGATCAGCGTCTTGCGGCCGGCGCGGTCGAAGAAGCACACCAACCGGGTCTGGGCGCCGCTCCCCTGCACCTGCAGGATCACCCCCGCACCGAACGTCGCATGGCGGACCTTCAGCCCGGGGCGCCAGCCGTCGGGGTGCTTGGGCGATGACCGTGGTCCGTGGTCCGTGGTCCGTGGTCCGAGCGCCTGAGCCCCGATGCCCGGCGGAGAGCTCGCCATCCGTGCGTGCGGGTGGGGGGCGTGGGTGCGAAACGGGTCGCGGCCGAACGCGGCGGCGCGGTCCTCGACCACCTCGCGCGGGACGTCGAGCAGGAACGGCGACGGCCGCCCGGCGAGGAGCTGGCCGTTGATCCGGCGCACCCTGGCCGAGGTCAGGACGAGGCGGCGGCGCGCCCGCGTCATCCCCACGTAGGCGAGCCGGCGCTCCTCCTCCTCGTCCGCGTCGGTGCTGCCTTCGCGGCGCAGCGGCAGCAGGCCGTCCTCCATCCCGACGAGAAACACCGCGTCGAACTCGAGTCCCTTGGCGGCGTGCAGCGTCGACAGCTGCACGGCGTCGCCCTCCCGGCGCGTGTCGGCGTCGGTGAGCAGCGCCACCTCGTCCAGGAACGAAGCCAGGTCGGCACCCCGCTCCTCCGCCTCCGCCGCGGCCGCCACCAGCTGATCGAGGTTGGCGCGGCGCGCGCGGTCGTCCTCGTCGCCGGAGGCGTACTGCGCCGCCAGCCCCGAGCGCTCCAGCAGCTCGCGCACGACCGCGGCCGGCGCCACGCTCCCCGCGAGCGCGCGCAGCGTGTCGAGGAGCGCGAAGAACTCGGCCAACGCCAGCCGCGCCCGTGCCGCCAGCCCTTCCGGTTGGCGGCGGGCCGCCTCCGGAAGGGCCACCGCGGTGGCCGTCGCGGCAGCCTCGAGGCGATCCATCGCGCTCGGGCCGATCCCGCGCGCCGGCACGTGGATGGCCCGCCGGAACGCGAGCGCGTCGTCGGGGGCGACGACCAGGCGCAGGTAGGCGAGGGCGTCGCGCACCTCTTTGCGCTCCCAGAAGCGGGTGCCGCCGACGACCACGTACGGCACCGCCCGGCGTACCATCTCGGCCTCGAACGGCCGCGACTGCGCGTTGACCCGGAACAGCACCGCGATCTCGCCCGCCGGCGTCGAGGCGCGCAGGCGTGCGATCTCGTCGGCCACGAACCGCGCCTCGTCGCCTTCGTCGGCGGCGAGGTACACGGCCACCGGCGCGCCGTCGCCGACCTCGGAGGTGAGCCGCTTCGGGCGCCGCCGGGGGTTGCGCTCGATCACCGCCGCGGCCGCGCGCAGGATCGGCGCGGCGGAACGGTAGTTGCGCCCCAGCGTCACCACCCGGGCACCCGGGTATGTCTCCTCGAAGGCGAGGATGTTCTCGACCTCGGCACCGCGCCAGCGGTAGATCGACTGGTCCTCGTCTCCCACCGCGGTCAGGTTCGGCTGTCGGCCGCCGAGCAGCCGCACCAGGCGGGCCTGGGCCAGGTTGGTGTCCTGGAACTCGTCCACCAGCAGCCAGCGGAAGCGCCCGGCCAACCCCTTGCGTAGCGCCTCGTGGCGCTCGAGCAGGTCCACCGCGAGCTGCAGCATGTCGTCGAAGTCCACCGCGCCGGCCTCGCGCAGCTCGGCCTCGTACGCCTCGTACACCTCGGCGAGGAGTCGCTCCGCGTCGCCCCGCGCCCGGCTCGCCAGCGCCGCCGGCCCGACCAGCGCGTTCTTGGCGGCGGAGATGCGCGAGCGGGCGGCCCGCACCGACAGGCGGGTCGCCGGGACGTCGAGTCGCTTGAGGATGCGGTCGAGCACGAGACGCTGCTCGTCCTCGTCGGCAATCGCGAACCGCGGCGGCAGCCCGGCCTCGGCCGGGTGGTTGCGCAGTAGCTGCAGGGCGAAGCGGTGGAACGTCCCGACGAAGCCGCCGCGCAGCCCGCCGGAGACCAACCGCTCGACGCGCTCGGCCATCTCGCGCGCCGCCTTGTTGGTGAACGTCACGGCCAGCACCTCGTGCGGCCGGGCGAGGCCGCGCTCCAGCAGCGCCGCGATCCGATAGGTGAGCACCCGCGTCTTGCCGGACCCCGCCCCGGCGACAACGAGGAGCGGCCCCTCGCCGTGCATCACGGCCTGCGCCTGGTCCTCGTCCAGATCCGCCAGCAGCTTTCCCAGTCGGTCCAACACCCCTCCCCCGAACCGGTGATTCTACCGTGCGCGGGCGGTCCGCGTTCAGCGGCGAGCCGCGGCGGCGAGCTCGACCGCCACCGGCCGGCCGGCGGCGATCTCGGCCTCGGTGACGGTCGCCTCGGCCGCACGCCCAGCCGCCGTGATCCGATACGGCCCGGCCGCGCGGACGGCGGTGGCCGCCCCCGCGGTCGCGTACGGGACTGTGAACTCGAACGCACCGCCGGCGTCGGCGTCGGCGCGGTCGCGGTAGGTCAGGCGCCGTCCGCGGTCGGTCACCAGGTCGAGGCGCAGCTCGACCGGCTCGCCCGGCCGCGCCCGCCCCCCGATCCGCGCTCCGGGCACGAGCTCGAACACCTTGGCGAAGCTGCCCTCCCAGCCGGGCTCGGCGCCGGCGGCGGCCGATTCGAAGTCGAGACGGAGCCGGCGCAGCGGCGCCAGCGTTCGTCCCGCCACCGTGGCCTCGAGACCGTCGAACACGAGCAGCCGGCTGTTCATCGTCGTGTAGAACGCGGGCGTCGGTTGCCGCGCGCCACTGGGCCCGACGGTGGTGAAGCGCGGCGCGCCGGGTCCCAACATCCTCGCGACGTCCTCGACCTCGGCGAACACCGGCGTCACCAGCACGTAGCGCGCGCCGAGCCGCTCGAACTCGCGCACGGCCGCCGCCGGGTCGGTGGCGAGGAAGAACTCGGCGGCCTCGCGCACCCCGCGCAGGTGGACGGCCGCCTGCGAGAACGGGTTGGCGATGTTGGCCTGGTGCGCCACCGTGATCAGCCAGTTGCCCCACTCCCAGCGGCTCATCACCGCGAAGCGCGGGCGCACCTCGGGCCGGTTCACGTCGCCGGGGCTCGCGGCATGATCGCGCAGCCAGACCAGGGCGTCGTGGCTGCGCACGAGGTCGTCCTGCGGCAGCCGCCGCGTGAGGTGGTGGAGCCGCAGCGTCGGCGCCATCAGCGCCAGCCCGACGAGCACGGCGCCGAGCCGCACGGCGGGGCCGCGTTTGCGTCCGACCCGCGTCTCGACGCCGCGGGTGGCCACCACCCACGCCGTCCCCCACAGCGCACACCACAGCGGGGCGAACTGCGAGCCCAGCCGCAGCTGCCCGAGCGCCATCCCCGCCGTGACCGCGAACCACACCACCGTCACTCTCGCCACCAGCCGGCCGCGGGGAGCGCCGCGCCAGCAGCGGAGCGCGACGGCCGCGAGCAGGAGCGGGAACCCGAACGCCACGACGCCGTACTGCTGCACGGCCGCCCCGAAGCCGAAACTGAGCAGCGGGTACGACTCAAAGACTTGGCCGATCTGCGCGTCCCCACGGTCGATGTAAGCCAGTGTGGACACCGCGGCGTGCCGCAGCCCGGGCGAGAGCGCCACGCCCACGGCCGCCACCACCAGCGGCGGCAGCAGCAGCGCCGCCGCGGCCGCGCCGGC
>JAJXUY010000236.1 GCA_021782525.1 Acidobacteriota bacterium
CCCTGCCCGGTGTCGCCTGCGGCCGGGGCGGCGCTCGCGGCGGGCGCCGCGACGGCGTCGGAACGGCCCTGCGGCGGCGCCGAGCGCGAGCAGCCGCCGAGACCGATCATCGCGGCCGGTGCCAGGAGAAGCGAAGCGAGCAGTGGCGTGCGCATAGATCACCTCCGGGGAGCGGCGCTCCCGCAAGGAACAGCGTCCGGGTCGCCGCGCCTATTCCGGGTACCACGGCGGCGACCGCCCGGGCCGTGACCGAGGTCACCGCAAGAATGTGGTGCGACGCGGCGGGCCGTCAGTCCCAGACTTTGAGGCGCGGCCACGCCGTGGCGAGCGTCCAACCCTTCGGCTTGCGGCAGAGGTAGAGCGTGAAGTGCTCCTGCGCCATCGCGTAGCGCTGCCCGATCTCGGCGACCGGCTGCACCTCCGCGAACTCGCGCTCGAGCACCTCGCGGCGGTCGCCCATGACGAGCATCACGTCGCCGGTGTAGCCGCGCGGGCCCCAGTACCAGTAGGAGAGGTGGCCGCTGATCGCCCGCGGGAGCCCGAGCGCCGGGCCGTAGAAGTCGATCGCCCCGGCCTGCCCGTAGTCGTTGCCGAAGATCGCGCAGCGCGCCCGCTCGGCGAGCGGCAGCGCGAAGTACGCCTTGGCCACCGCGCGCGCCATCTCCGGCCAGCCGAAGCGGTCGGCGAACAGCTGCGGCAGCGCGCTCGCCTTGCGGTGCTCGATCCGCGGCTGGTCGAGGTGGATCGCGGCCGTGTAGCGCAGGTAGGTCGTGGGTGACAGCAGCGGCATCGCCAGCGGCGCCAGCAGCGCGCCGGCGAGCGCCACGGCGGCGGCGGCGGCCGGCTTCGCCCACGCCAGGCGCGGCCGCGCGAGTCCGGCCTCGAGCGCGACCGCTCCGGCGGCGAACAGCATCGCGTACGCCGGCAGCGGGTAGTAGACGCGGCCGTCGAGGGCGATCAGCACGGCGATCGTGACGACGTAGGCGAGGCCGAGCGCGCGGAACGGGCGCGCGCCGCGGCCGGCGAGCAGCCGCCCGAGCCCGGCCACCCAGATCGGGGTCGCGAGCGGCCCGGTCAGGATCGCCTGCTGCGCGATGAACTGCAGCGGCGAGAGCTCGACGTTGCGGCCGCTGCGGCGGATGTTCGCGAGCATCTCGAGGTGGGGGAAGTGATGCTGGATCATCCAGACGAGGTTGGGCAGGAAGATCACGAACGCGATCGCGCCGCCGGCGACGAACCAGCGGTTGGCCATCAGCCGGCGCTCGGGGGTGAGCAGCAGCCCGGCCACGAGGGCGAAGCCGAACAGCAGCATCGTGTCCTTGTTCTCGAGCCCGATCCCGGCGAGCAGGCCGAAGGCGAGCCACAGCCTCGCGTTCCCCGTGCGGATCAAGCGCACCAGCACGAGAGCGCACCCCATCCAGAGCAGCGGCTCGATCGAGTTCATCGACAGATAGCTGGCGGCGAGCAGGTCGCCGGGCGCGGTCGCGACCGCGAGCGCGGCCAGCCCCTGCGCGAAGCGTTTCCCGCCCAGCTCCCGCGCCAGGGCGCCGGCGAGCAGCACCAGGCCGGCGCCGGCGAGGGCGGGGAAGAGCCGGATCGCCAGCATCGAGTCGCCGAACAGGCTGCGCGCCAGCCACGCCTGCACCGCGGTCAGCGGCGGCATGTCCACGTACCCCCAGGCGAGGTGCTGGCCGCAGGCGAGGAAGTAGAGTTCGTCGATGAACAGCCCGTAGACGCCGGCCGTCGCGAGGTGGAGCGCGAGCGTGCCGGCGGCGATCCCCCAGACCACGACGGAGCCGCTCGCCCAGGCGCTCGCCGTCGCCCCTCGTCCGCCGCCGGGGCCGTCCGGTCCCGTCGGTTCCTCTGGTCCGCTCGTCGCCTCGACCATGCGCCCCCCGTGACCGCGCCGCCGCCCGGGCGCACGATCCTACACCCCGGTGCGCTCCGGTGGCTGCCGGAGTTATTTCGGTCGTAGTGTCGTGCCGGCGCGGGCGAGGTCGGTGCCGGCGACGAGCACCGCCCCCTCATCGGACCGGTCGACCCCCGCAACCAGGTTGAGCGTCGTCGACTTGCCGCACCCCGATGGGCCGACGAGCGCCACCACCTCGCCGCGGGCGAGCGTGAACGAGACCCGGCGCAGGGCGTGTACGAGCTCGTCACCGCGCCGGTAGCTCTTGCTCACCCGGATCAGCTCGACGGCGACGCCCATGACGACAGTTTAGTGCGCTGCAGCCGCGGCGGCCGCGCGACGGGCAGAGGCCGGAGCCTCACCATCGAGGCGCCGGTCGCGGCGCGAACGTTAGACCCGTCGCCAGAGCGAGAGGATCCCTGCCGTGGCCACGAGCAACGTCAGGATCGCCAGACCCGATCGGTCAAGCAGTGGTATCGGGCACGGCGCGCCGTTGCACGCATAATCGGTGCTCTGGCTCGTGTGGTACGTCTGCGGCGCTGTGAGATCGGCACTCAACGTGATTGTTCCACAGTACGAACTTCCCGGCGGGATCTCCATCAGCCCGCTGAGATCTGCGCCCGATGCCAGGATGCTCGGGAGATCGAAGCTGATGGTGGACCCGTCCGGGGAGATCTGACACGAACCCGTCTCGAGCGGGTTGACGATGCAGCTTTGAAACACCATGCCTGAAACCGAGAGCGTACCGATGACGTGATCTCCAGCGGAGACCGGAGCCGCCGCAAACGTCATGACCATGGGGGCCATGAACGGCACTGGCTCACCCGGGCAGAAGGTGAGGATCTCACTTCCACCCCCGGCGGTCGCGAGTGCGGAGGCGCGCTGGGGTTGCGGCGAGCTCGTTGCCTTCTCGCCAATTCTGATCAGCGTCAGCTTCCCTCCCGGCACGCCGGCCAACCCCAGTGCCGGCACCGTTAGACCGATGATGACCGTCAAGACGACCGAGATTCGACGCACCGCCATGGTTGCCTCCCGAAAATCTCCGTACCTTGGTCAAAGGATGGTCTAAAGCAGCAGAGCCACTGCCGGGAGGGTATCACCGGGGACGTGAGTGTCAAGCAGCCGAACGGTTATCGACGCACACTGAGACAGCGTGTTCGAGGTAGCGATACGGTTCGGGACCGAGACGCACTGGGGGTGGCGGGTTGGCGCGGTGCCCGGGTCGCGGACGATGGGCGGGAGTATTTTCGGTCGCGGCACGGTTGTCGGCGGACGCTGGAGGTTCTCGTGAAGAGCTCGAACCGTTTCGTCACCCCCACGTACACCCTCTTTCGCCTCATGGCCGGGTTGCTGTACACCTGCCACGGGGCCCAGAAGCTGTTCGGCCTGTTCGGCGGCGCTCGGATGACCGCGCCGCTGATGGTCACCGGCGGCGTCATCGAGTTCGTCGGTGGGATCCTCATCGCCGCCGGCCTGTTCGCCTCGTTCGCGGCGTTCCTGGCCAGCGGCGAGATGGCGGTCGCGTACTTCATGATGCACGCGCCGCACGCCTTCCTGCCGATCGTCAACCACGGCGAGCTGGCGGTGCTCTACTGCTTCGCGTTCCTGTTCATCGCCGCGTCCGGCTCCGGCGCCTGGAGCCTCGACGCGCTGATCTGGAAGCGGGCGGCGGCGTAGCTCGTCCGACCGCGACTCGCCCGGCGGGCCGCTACCCGGCGACGAAAAGCTGGTGGTACTCGCGCAGCTCCGCGGCGAGGTGGCCCGGGGCGAGCACGAGGTGGTTGCCGAGCGGGCGGGTGAGCAGCTCGCCGAGGTCGGCGTCGAGGCGCACCCGGACCTGGGTGCGGCAGCGGTTCGGGTCGTCGCCGCTCGCGGTGACCTCGCCGTCGGCGGCGAACAACCCGCGCAGGTCGGCGCCGCCGATGCGCGCCACCGTGACCGGCCCCGGCGGGATCTCGCCCGCGATCGCGACGCCCTGCGACGACTCGAAGTGCGAGCGCAGCGCGTAGCGCGCCAGCAGGCGGCGGGGGACGGTGCAGTGCGCCAGCCACAGCGCGCCGCCCACCGCGTCGATCGCCTGCGGGTTCGCCATGAACCCCGGCCCGACTCCCGCCAGCCGCAGCCAGAGCAGCGTCAGCGCCGCCGGCACGTCGCCCTCGCACCCGGCCACGATCCCCTCGTCCTGCAGCCGCGAGAGGGCGAGGCACCCGGTCGTGCCGGCGCGGGT
>JAJXUY010000237.1 GCA_021782525.1 Acidobacteriota bacterium
CACCAGCTCGAAGACGAACGGCGCGACCCAGAGCGGGCCGGTGGGCCGCTGCAGGTGGGTGCGGGCGGGAGGGAGGGCGCCGAGGAGGACCGCGTCGCGCTCGAGGTCGAGCGCGAGCTCCTCGCGGGCCTCGCGCCGCGCAGCGGCGAGCGTGTCGGCGTCGGCGGCGTCGACGCGGCCGCCGGGGAACGCGACGTCGCCCGACCACGGGTCGCCGGGACGCTCGGCACGGTGGATGAAGAGCAGCTCGGCGCCCGCGGCTCCGGCGCGCGCCACCGCGGCCACCGCCGCCGTCGCTCCGGGCGGCGTGCCGGCAGCGGATGTCGCGTGCAAGCGCTCGAGCGCCGCTCGCACCTCGGCGAGGGTCAGCGGTCGTTCCACGGATGGGATTTTCGCACGGCGGCTCCGGGTCGCGCCGCTCACCGCGCGGCGGCCGCGGACGCCCTTGCGCGGGCCCGGGGTGTCACCACGGGTCCCGGACGTGGCAGGCGGCGCCGTTCTTGGCGATGTACTCCTGGTGGTACTCCTCCGCGGGCCAGAACGTCTTGGCGGGCTCGACCTCGGTGACGATCTTCCGCTTGCCGTACCGCCCGGAGGCGGCCAGCTCGGCGATGGTCGCCTCGGCCTCGCGCCGCTGCTCGTCGTTGACGTACCAGATTCCGGAGCGGTACTGCGAGCCGACGTCCGGCCCCTGCCGGTTCAGCTCGGTCGGGTCGTGCATCGTGAAGAACGCCTCCAGCAGGCGGTGGTAGGTGATCTTGCTCGGGTCGAAGATCACCTTCACGGTCTCGGCGTGGCCCGTCGTGTTGGAGCACACCTGCCGGTACGTCGGGTGGTCGACGTGCCCCTGCATGTAGCCGCTGATCGCGTCGATGACGCCGGGGCCGCGGTGGAAGTAGTATTCGATCCCCCAGAAGCAGCCGCCGGCGAAGTACGCCACCTCGGTCCGGGCAGGGCGGGCCGCCGTCTCCGCGACCGCCCGGGCGGGGAGGCTCTCGGGCGGGAGCGTCGCCCCCTTTTCGTAGAAATTCAGCGCGGCGGAGTTGAGGCAGTAGCGCTCGCCGGTCGGCTTGGGCCCGTCGTCGAAGACGTGGCCGAGGTGCGCCCCGCAACGGGCGCAGAGGATCTCGGTGCGCACCATGCCGTAGCTCGTGTCCACCTGGCGCACGATGTGCTCCGGGTCGACCGGCTGGTAGAAGCTTGGCCAGCCGGTGCCCGAGTTGAACTTGTTCGCGGAGGAGAACAGCGGCAGCCCGCACACGGCGCAGACGTAGACGCCTTCCTTGTGGTTGTCGAGGAGGTTGCCGCAGAACGCCGGCTCCGTGCCCGCGTTTTGCGTGACCTTGTACGCCTCCGGGCTGAGCCTGGCCGCGAGCTTCGCGACCTCGGCGCGCGACAGCGGCGTGATGTCGTACCCCGACTTCGAAAACTTCCGCGCCATCGTCGCGCTCCCTCCCGGCGGCTCGGCCTCCCGCGGCGCCGCCTCGGCGTCGCGCACGGCGAACCAGCCTTGCCCGGTGCGCGGGCCGCAACCCGCCGCCGCCAGCAGCACGGCGAAGAGCAGGCCCACCGCGGTCGTACATCTCATGGTCGTGACAAGCGGGAAGGCGGCGCGTCCATTCCCGGAATCTCCGGCGGGCGCTATGCTGAAAAGGATGGCGCGTAAGCTGCCGAACTGGGCTACGGCGCTGCTCCGGCGCTTCGTCGATTCCCTCCACGGGCGCCGCCCCACGGCCCGGCTCGTCCTCGCCGCGATGCTCGGGGCGGTCGCCGGGTTGTTCTCGACCGCGTTCTGGAACTCGATTGCGGTGGTCTCCGACGCGCTCGACTACTACGTGGCGGGGCCGCTCGACCGGGCGGTCCAGTTCCCGTGGCACTGGATGTCGTGGCGGTTCGCGTTCCCGGCGCTCGGCGCGCTCGCCGCCGCGCTGCTCGCCCGCCGCCTGTTCCGCACCCCGGAGCGGCTGGGCGTGGCGTCGGTGATGCTCGACGCCCGCCGCGAGTGGGGGCGGATCCCGCTCCGGTACGTGCCGGCGACGTTTGTCAACGGCGTGCTCACGATCGGCAGCGGCGGCTCGGCGGGGCGGGAGGCCCCCGTGGTCGCGATGGGCGGCGGCCTCGGCGCCTGGGTCGCCCGCACGATGGGACTGCCGCCGTCGCAGCGCCGGATCCTGGTGGGGTGCGGGGCCGCGGCCGCCATCGCGGCCGCGTTCAACGCGCCGCTCGCGGGGGTGTTCTTCGCCCTCGAGGTGGTGCTCGGGGACTTCCGCGCCGCGACGCTGGCGCCGGTCATGCTGGCCTCGGTGGCGGGCACCGTCGTCTGCCGCGCCACCGAGGGATCGGCCGCCGCGGCCCACTTCCAGGTGCCCGCCTATCACCTCGTCTCCGGCTGGGAGACCGCGCTGTACGCCGGCCTCGGCCTCGTGGCCGGGCTGGTCGGGCACGCGTTCGCGGCCGCCATGGCGGGGGCCGAGCACCGCTTCGCGAGGCTCTCCGTGCCGCCGTGGGTTCGCCCGGCGATCGGCGGCGTCGGGGTCGGGATCGTCGGGCTCGGGTTGCCGGGCGTGCTCGGGAACGGCTACAGCTGGACGATCGCCGCCTGCGGCGGCCGCCTCGGCTGGGAGCTCCTCGTGCTGCTGCTCGTGGGGAAGATCGTCGCGACCGCGCTGACGCTCGGCTCCGGCGGGTGGGGCGGCGATTTCGCGCCCACGTTGTACGTCGGCGCCATGGCGGGCGGCGCGTACGGGCTGGCGATGCACGCCCTCCTCGGGCCGGCCGTGGCCGGCTACGGCGCCTACGCGATGGTCGGCATGGGCGCGGTCCTCGCCGCCGTCGTCCGCTGCCCGATCACCGCGATCCTGCTCCTGTTCGAGCTGACCGGATCGTACGAGGTGATCCTGCCGATCATGGTGGCGGTGGCGACGGCGAGCTTCGTCGCGCGCCGGCTGAAGCGCTTCGGCATCTACGAAGAGCGCCTGCACGCCCTCGGCGGGCCGGTGCTCGAGGTCGACGAGGACGCCGGCATCAGACACCTCACGGTCGCGAGCGTGATGCGGCGCGGCGTGGTGTCGCTGGAGGAACGGACCCCGTACGCCGAGCTGCTCCCCCGGGTGCTCGCGTCGCAGCAGGCCGTCTTCCCGGTCGTGGCCGCCGACGGCACGATGCACGGCGCGGTTCGCCTGGCCGATCTGCGCAACACGCTGCTGGAAGTGACGCCGGAGGTGCCGGTCGTGGCCGCCGATCTCGCCACCGCCGAGGTCCCGCTGGTGACGCTGTCCACACCGGCGGACGAAGCGGGGCATGCGCTCGCTCTGCTCGAATGGGAGGAGATCCCGGTGGTCAGATCCGCCGCCGACCGCACTCCGGTCGGGCTGGTCTCCCGCCGCGACATCCTCGAGGCGGCGTTCGGCGGCGGCCGCCAGCGTTAGCCGGGCGCCGCCGGCGGGAAGCCCACCCGCACGCGGCCGGCACCGCGCCGATCACTCGGACGTCAGACGAACGCCAGCGCGACGAGGACCACCATGGCGACGATGACGACGATCCAGATTACCCGCATCCCGCGCCGTTCCGGCGTGCCCTTCTCGTTCTCGCCCAGCGTGTCGAACATGTCGTCCCTCCGGGAAACCCCTGCGCGGCTGCCCGGCCGCGAGGTCACGAGGCGCGGATCCGATCACGCCCCAACTCGTCCCGGATGGCGGCCCGACCATCCGAAGTCATCCTCTCACCGGCGCGCTGCCGGCAGACCCTCGCCGGGGCCCGTCCAACAGCGAACACCCCGGCTCTCACATCCACTCTAGGGCGCCCGAGGGCCGTCGTCAAGCGTCCGATATGTTGCGTAAATGACTGACTCATAGCTTGATATATTCAAATGGTATGCTCGTGTTGATGGGCCGGGAAGAGATCTCCGAGCGCCGCTCAGGGTCCGCCGCCGCGGCGCTGCTGCCGCCGTTCGCGACGAACTGGGCCGTGTTCCTCGATGTCGACGGCACACTGCTGGAGTTCGGGGCGCAGCCGGAGGACGTCTCGATCCGGCCGGGCCTCGTCGCCACGCTGGACCGCCTGCGCCGGCTGGTGCCGCTGGCGCTGATCAGCGGCCGGACGCTCGCCGA
>JAJXUY010000238.1 GCA_021782525.1 Acidobacteriota bacterium
CCGCCAGCCGCAGGTAGAGCGGGTGCTGGGTCGAATCCGCCACGGCGCGCCGCGCGCGATCGAGGAGCGCGTCCACACCGGCAAGCTAAATCGGCCTACGCCATTTGTCAAAATGGCCGAGCCATTAGAGTCCCCGGTCCACGCGGGGCCTGGATCCGGGGCGCGGCCGCCGGGCGCGCGGTCGTTGTCGTGCTGCTCGGAAAGCAGGAAGAAGCCGGCGCGGCGCGCCGGCCCCACACAGACAAGACAGCATCGTGCTTCGATGTGGGGCGCGACTCGGTGACCGGAAGCACAGCCGCGGGGTCGATGCCGCGTGTATACGAGACGCGATCGCAGTCTTGGTGTCAACCTGCTGCCGGGCGGATCGTCAAGCAGAGCCATTGGGGGATCCACGATGCGAGAGGGTCGCGTGACGTCGTCGTCCCCACGGCCGACCGGGTTCCGGCCAGGTGGCCGGACGGCAGCTGCGGCGTTTGCCGTTCTCGCCCTCCTACCGACCGGGGCCCCGACCGCGAGTTCGCTCCACACGCCGCGCCGCCACCTGGAGGCCGTCACCGCGGCCGTCTCCGAGGCGGACGCGGTCCGATTCCTCGAGCAGGCCACGTTCGGGCCCACCGCTGCGCTGATCGCCCACGTGCAGCGGGTCGGCTTCGCGGGCTACCTCGACGAGCAGTTCGACGCGGCGACGTCGTCGTACCCGAACCTGGCGCCGATGCCGCCCAGCTCCAAGGACGGCTGCCCGGCCGGCAGCCCGGCCACCTGCGTCCGCGACAACTACACGATGTACCCGCTGCAGGTGCGGTTCTTCAAGAACGCCCTCGGCAACGACGACCAGCTCCGCCAGCGCGTCGCGCTCGCGCTGCACGAGATCCTCGTCGTCTCCGGGGTGAAGATCCAGCAGCCGAGCCAGATGGCGCCGTACCTCGACATGCTGCTCGCCGACGCGTTCGCCAACTACCGCACGATCCTCTCCGACCTCACGCTCAACCCCGCGATGGGCCACTACCTCGACATGGTGAACAACGACGCGCCGGCCCCGCCCGCGAACGTCTCGCCGAACGAGAACTACGCCCGCGAGGTCATGCAGCTCTTCTCGATCGGGGTGAACATGCTCAACCCCGACGGCTCGCTCGCGCTCGACGCCGGCGGCAACCCGGTCCCCACCTACACCCAGGACACGATCGAGGACTTCGCGCACGTCTTCACCGGGTGGACGTACGCGCCGCTGCCGGGCGTGCCCGGGGTCAAGCACGACCCGCCCAACTTCATGGCGCCGATGTGGCTGTACCGCAACGCGACGGGGGTCGACGCCAACCACGACCACGGCGAGAAGCTGCTCCTGTCCTACCCCGGCGCCGTGCACTCGACCCTGCCCGCCGGCCAGGACGGCAACACCGACCTCACCCAGGCGCTCGACAACATCTTCTACCACCCCAACGTCGGGCCGTTCATCGGCAAGCAGCTCATCCAGCACCTCGTCACCTCGAACCCGAGCCCCGACTACGTGCGGCGGGTGGCGCAAGCGTTCGACGACAACGGCTCCGGGGTGCGCGGCGACATGCGCGCCGTGATCACCGCGATCCTGCTCGACCCGGAGGCGCGCGGCGACGTCAAGACCGACCCCGCGTACGGCCGCCTGCGCGAGCCCGTCCTGTTCATCACGAACGTCTGCAGGGCGGTCGGGGCGACGAGCGACGGCATCCTGGCGGGGCAGGCGAACGCGATGGGTCAGAACCTCTTCAACTCGTCCTCGGTGTTCAGCTACTACCCGCACGAGTACCAGATCCCCGGGACTTCGCTGCAGGGGCCGGAATTCGGCATCCAGTCGTCGCTGGCGGCCTCCTCCCGCATCAACTTCATCAACGCCCTGGCGTTCTCGCGGATCAACTCCCCGGCGCCGGACCCGGGAACCGCGGCGGACTTCTCCGCTCTCGCGGCGCTCGCCGGCGATCCGAGCAGCCTGGTCGCGGCGCTCGACCGCCTGTTCCTGCACGACACGATGTCCCCCGCCGCTGTGGCCGCCGTGATCGGCGCAGTTCAGGCGATCCTCCCCTCCAACGCGCTCCTGCGCGCACAAACCGCGTTCTACCTGGTGGCGAGCTCCTCGCAGTACCAGGTGGCGCGCTGATCCGGAGGCACGGCGATGAAGACCCGTCGCGACCTGTTCCGCGAGATCGGCTGGGGGCTCGGGGCGTTCGCGTTTCTGTCCCGGCTCGGTTGGCTGCCGCGCCTCGAGGCGGCGGTTGCGGCCGCGCCGTCCGACTACCGCGCCCTCGTCTGCCTGTTCCTGTTCGGCGGCAACGACGGCAACAACACCGTCATCCCGTACGACGAGTACGCCGCGTACCAGCAGGTGCGCGGCGCGCAGATCAACATCCCCAAGGACTCGCTCCTGAAGATCGACGCGCCGAGCCAGGGCGCGGCGTTCGGCCTCCACCCCGCGCTCGCGGAGCTGCAGCCGCTGTACGCGCAGGGCAACCTCGCCGTCCTCGCCAACGTGGGCACGCTGCTGCAACCGATCACCCGCGCCGACTACCTCGCCGGCGCGCCGCGGCCGGACAGCCTGTTTTCGCACTTCGACCAGCAGGACCAGTGGCAGTCTTCGATCGTCCGCGCCCTCGACCCGCGCGCGCAGACCGGGTGGGGCGGGCGCCTCGCCGACGCCGCCGCGGCGCTCGCCGGCGGCAGCTTCCCGATGATCGTCTCGGTCGCCGGCATCCCGCTGTTCACCACCGGCGTCAGCTCGCGGCCGCTCGTGCCCGGCGCCAACTTAAATGGGTTCCAGGCCACCGCGGTCTCGCAGGCGCGCTACGCGGCGCTGCGCACCCTGCTCACCCTCGACACCGGCAACGTCCTCACCGGCGCGGCGAGCGCGATCGGCGCGGCGGCGATCGACGACAACGCCACGCTCAACGCCGCGCTCGCCTCGGCGCCCAAGCTCGCCACCGCGTTTCCGCCCACCTCGCTCGGCAGACAGTTCCAGTCGATCGCCAACATCATCTCGGTGCGCGGGGCGCTCAAGATGAGCCGCCAGATCTTCTTCGCGTCGCTCTCCGGCTTCGACACCCACACCGACGAGCTCGCCACGCAACAGACCCTGCTCACGCAGGTGAGCCAGGCGCTCGCGGCGTTCTACGCCTCGACCGTGGAGCTCGGCGTCGCCGAGTCGGTCACCACCTTCACGCTCTCGGACTTCGGGCGGACGTTCCTGCCGGCGTCGGGGGGCGGCAGCGACCACGCGTGGGGGAACCACCACGTCGTCATGGGCGGCGCGGTCAAGGGCGGCGATTTCTACGGCTCGTTCCCGACGCTGGCGCTCGCCGGCCCCGACGACTCCTCGAACGAGGGGCGCTGGATCCCGACCACCGCGGTGGACGAGTACGGCGCCACGCTGGCGCGCTGGTTCGGCGTGGCCGGCGGCGCGCTCGCGACCGTGTTTCCCAACATCGGGCAGTTCTCCAACACCGACATGGGCTTCCTGCGCTGAGCGGCGCCCTGGCCCCACGCGGACATGATCGCTTCTTGTCTCGATGTGGGGCGCGCCCGCCGGGCGCGCTTCTGTAGCGGCGTTTGCTCGCAAACGCCGGCCTTTTTCAGGTGGACCGCGCCTCCTCGGCCGATGCAACCGCCAGCGCGGGGCGGCCCGGCGGACTCGCGGCCAGCGGGCGGCGGTACGATAGGGGCGACGGCGCTCACACCTGACGAGGACAGCCACCGGGCGACGCCGCCAGGGGAGGCGGTCATGGAACGGCCGACGACGATCGTCCTGACGATCTCCAGGCAGTTCGCGAGCGGCGGCGCCTACATCGGCCAGGCGGTGGCGCGGCGCCTCGGCCTGCGCTACACCGACCGCGAGATCCTGGCACAGGCCGCGCGCGCCAGCGGCGTCAGAGAGGACGACCTCGCGACGCACGAGGAGCAGGCGGCCAACGTCCTCAAGCTCGCCCTGCGCCAGTTCTCCCTCGGGCCGCCGGAGGCGCCGTTCGTGGCGCCGCCGCTGCCGGCGGTGCAGGAGCGCGACCTGTTCGCGCTCGAGAGCGGCATCATCCGTGAGATCGCGGGCCGCTACGACG
>JAJXUY010000239.1 GCA_021782525.1 Acidobacteriota bacterium
ACACCTTGTCGTGGGCCGTGTCGCGCGGCGCGAGCGCCCGGTACACGGCCATCGCGCCGTAGATGTCCTCCTGGTCCCACAGGCTGTCGACCAGCATCACCGGCACCGACAGCGGCTGCGCCGCGAGAACGCGGTCCATCGCCTGCTCGCGCCAGAACGCGTCGTAGCTCGGGTGCGCGAGCAGCTTGCGCCAGAAGCCGACCTGCTCGAGGCCGCGCCGGCGCCCGAGCGCGCCCGCCGAGCCCGCCCGCATGAACGTGTCGTAGTCGTCGTAGCAGTCGGTCCACCACTTGGCCTTCGAGTCGCGACTCGCCTCCTGGTCGTAGATGTACGGCAGGTTCTGCTCGCGGAACGCGCCGTTGTGGAACCAGTCGTCGCCCATCCAGCCGTCTACCATCGGGTTCATCGGCACCGCCACCTTGAGCGCGGGGTGCGGGCCGACGAGCGCGGTCAGGGCGAGGTAGCCGTCGTACGAGATGCCGAGGATGCCAACGCGGCCGTTGCTCTCCGCGACGTTCTTGACCAGCCAGTCGATCGTGTCGTAGGTGTCGGTGGCCTCGTCGACCGGGGTCGGGTTGAGCGGGCCGCGCATCGGGCGGTTCATGACGTAGTCGCCCTCGGAGCCGTGCTTGCCTCTGATGTCCTGCACGACGCGGATGTAACCGCCGCCGACGATGACGTCGGTGGCGTTGTCGTAGCCCTCGAGCGTCGGGCCGAGGTGCGCGCTGTGCACGCGGCTGGCCATCGCGCTGGCGTCGTACGGCGTGCGGGTGAGCAGGATCGGCGCGCGGCGCGCGCCGTTCGGCACCAGGATCACGGTGTGCAGCCGCACGCCGTCGCGCATCGGGATCATCACGTCGCGGCGAACGTAGTCGAACGTGTCCGTCGCCGGCGTGAAGGTGGCGGGGATCTCGCTCGGCAACGCCGGATAGGTGGCCGGCGTCGGGGGCGGGCTCTGCACTTCGGCGCCCGCGAACCACGCCAAGACGCACGCCAACCCGAGCAACACGGCCTGACCTCCGCGTCCGATCCGTCGCATGTGCTCCCTCCCTGTCGCGGGCGCAGGCATCCCGGCCCGACGGCGCCGATCATACCGCCCGATCGGGCGACTCACGGCGCGGCGTCGGGGCCGGTGCGACTGACGCGCAGGTCGCGCAGCAGACCGTCGCGGACCGAGAAGATCCAGCCGTGCAACGCCAGTGGTTGGCCCCGCCGCCACGCCTCGCGGACGACGTCGGTGCGGGCGATGCTCGCGATCTGGGCGACGACGTTGAGCTCGGCCAGGCGATCGACCCGCGCGTCGCCGGCGAGCGAGGCGAGCTCCGCGGCGTGCTCCTGCGCCAGCTCGTGCACCGGCCGCAGCCACTGCGCCACCGGCCCGCGATCGTGCCCGTGCACGACCGCCTTCATGCCGCCGCAGCCGGTATGCCCACACACGATGACGTGCGGGACGTTCAGGCTCTCGACCGCGAAGTGGAGCGCCGCGTGACTGTTGGGGTCGTGCGCACCGATCAGGTTGGCGACGTTGCGATGGACGAAGACGCTCCCCGGCCTGAGCCCCAGCACCCGGTCTGGGGTGACGCGGCTGTCGCTGCAGCCAATCCAGAAGAAGCGCGGCGCCTGCCCGCCGGCGAGGCGGTCGAAGAAGATCGGGTCCTCGGTGCGCGTCCACCGCGCCCAGGCGCGGTTCCTCTCAAAGAGTTCCTCGAGCTCGTCCATCTCCGGCTCCCCTGAAACGCCTCGCCCCGCTGGACGGGGCGAGGGTGACGCTGGCGCAAACGTGGCGCCAGTATAGCCGTCGCGCCGTTTGACAACGCCGGCCGCGGGGCGGTGCGCGTCGCCGCGCAAAAGTCGGGCGGGGAGTCCGAGCCTCCCCGCCCGGTGAAGCGTCTTCTCGCCGATCAGCGCCCGGAGCGCTGGCCGCCGACCGGAAGGCCGGTGGCCGGGTCGCGGAGCACGAACGTGAGGCCGGTGGCCTCGTCGGTGATCGTCAGAGCAACCCAGATCTCCTGGCCATCGATGATCACCGGGGCGGCAACCACCGAAAGCGTAGCGCCGACCTGCGGGTTGAACCCGGCGTTGATCAGGACCCAGACCGACGAGAGCAGGAACGACATGTCGCCGCTGTCCGTGGCAAGGACGAGCGTCCCTGCTCCCGTCCCCGCCACGACCGAGTAGGACGCGACCGTGCCGGTGAACGTCGTGGTGCGGGTCAGGTCGGGCACGAGGCGGTCGCCCGTGCCGGAGCCGCCGCTGCTGCGGATGACGGGCCGAGCGGTGCCGGTCTTGCCGCTGGGCTGCCCCTGGCCCCCGCCGCCGGGCTCCGAGGGCTGCAGCTGCGGCCAGATCGGGAGGCCGTTGGCATCTCGCAGGGTGAGCGTGACCCCCGCCGTCACGTTGACGACCGAGACCACGGCGAACCCGGTGTCGCACAGCGTGCACGGGTACGCGGTCACCACGACCGCATCCCCGGGCTGGGCGGTGAACCCCTGGTCGGTCAGGTACCAGTACGGTCCGAGGACGAAGGTGTAGAGCGCGCCCCCGGCGTCCTCGACCTGCAGTTCGGGCATCCCCTGGCCGAGACCGGCCACGAACTGCACGACGGTGCCCTCCACGGTGACTGTCTGCGCGGTGGCGATGAGCGGACCGGAGCCGCCTCGGTTGCCGCGCTGTCCGGTTCCGGCCAGGCTCGACCCGGCGACGGTGATGGCCAGCAGCACCAGACCTGTGATCCTCAGCTTGTTCATGACTGCCTCCCTTCGCAATGCCACCCGTCGCGGGCGGCCGCCGAGGAGGACTTCAAGTTCCATGCCGAGCGCGGCGAATTTCCGGATGTCGTTCGATCGGAGCGTGTTGCGCTGTTCCTCGGTGACTCGGCGAGGCGCCGGATGGAGGCGCAACGACCCGGAGACGGGTCGCTGCGCCGCGGAGCGCGGGTCAGCACGACCCGTCAGCCGTGGCCGCCGCCCGGCCGCCCGCCCTGACCACCGGGCCGTGGCGGAGGCATCCGCGGCCCCCCGGGGGACGACGCCCCGGGTGCGCCGTCCCGGGTTCCGGGACTCCCGGCGGGCGCACCGAGGCCGCGCCAGTTGTCCTCGCTCGCGCCGCGCGGCAGCAGCGCTCGCTGCGGCGGCGTCTTCGGACCGAAGCGGCAGATCTCGCCGGCGGCGACGGCGGTCACCGGGAACCCCGGGGTCGTCGGCCGCACCTCGACGGTGCCCGCGAACACGGCGACGACCGCGCGGCCGTCGTGCTCGACCTCGACGTCGTACCGGGTGCCGCGCACCGCCAGGAGCGCGCCGGGCGTCGCCACGAGACGGTCGTCCGACCCGGTGATCGCGTCGAAGACCGCCTTGAGGCCGCCGCCCTCGAGCACCAGCAGGACGCCCGGTGGCGGACCGCCGAGGCGCGCGCGCGTCGAGGAAAGGATCTCGAAGCGGGCGGCTTGGGATGCGACCTCGACGACGGCGCGACCGCGCCAGCCGGTGCGCACCTCGTCGCCGGCGACGCCGGTCTCACCGACCTTGACGTGCCGCTCGGTCTCGAGGTGGCGCAGGTGCACGGCGCTCTTGACCTCGGCGAAGCGGTACTCGAGCGGCGCGCCGGCCGGCGTCAGCGCGAGCGCCGCGGTCACGATCGCAGCAACGGCTCTCATGTCGGTTCCTCTTGTTCGGATTGTACCTCAGGCTCGATCCCGAGGCGGCGGAGCTTGCGCGTCAGGGTCTTGCGCTCGATGCCGAGCACCCGGGCCGCGGCGCTCTTGTTCCCCCCGCTCGCCGCCAGAACGGCGGCGAGGTGGCGCCGCTCGGCCTCTTCCAGGCTCCCGAGCGGGGGGGCGGCGGTCGCGGTGGGCGGGGGTGCATCCGTCGGCGCCGGGCCGCCGCGCGCCAACGCCTGGCGCGCGGCGGTCGCGTCGGCCAGGGTGCGGTGGTCGATCAGCATCCGGCGCACGAACTGTTCGAGTTCGCGCACGTTCCCCGGCCACGCGTGCTCGGCGAGCGCCGCCAGCGTCTCCGCGGTCGCCCCCGGGACCGGCCCGCACCCCAGCTCGTTCTCGGCGCG
>JAJXUY010000240.1 GCA_021782525.1 Acidobacteriota bacterium
AGCGCCTTCGGGTCGATTCCCATCGTTCACCTCCGCGGCGACCGCGCAACGTGCCGGCGTGTCCTGGACGATTGTGCGCCTTCCCTCGCCGCAGGTCCATGCTCGGCGAGCCCCGGACAGTTGAGAGGCGAACGTGAGGAGTTGCGGGAAAAGGGGAGAGGGAAAACGGCAAAGGGAAGACGGATCACCGCGGGCCTTTGGCTTTCCTTTGCCCTCTTCCCTTTGACCTCTTACCGTCGCTCCGTCTTCTCGACCCACGATCCACGACCCACGGCCGTTGTCCCAGTCACCTTTCTTCCTCGTCCGGGTGCCGCCGGCGGTGGTAAACTTTGCGGTCCTGGAGGGTTGGTGCTCGAAGCGATCTCCGATCGACTGCAAAAAGTCTTCAAGACCCTGCGCGGCGAGGGGCATCTGACCGAGAAGCACGTGGACGACGCCCTGGCTGAGATCCGGCGCGCCCTGCTCGGGGCCGACGTGGCGCTGCCGGTGGTCAAGGAGTTCGCGGCCAAGGTGCGCGAGCGCGCGCTCGGCAAGGAAGTCCTCGCGTCGCTCTCGCCGGCGCAGCAGGTGGTCAAGATCGTGCACGAGGAGCTGACCGGGCTGCTCGGCGGCGCGGCGCGGCCGCTGCGGTTCAAGGGGTTCCCGGCGCCGCTGCTGCTCGTCGGCCTGCAGGGCACCGGCAAGACGACGACCGCCGCCAAGATCGCGGTGTTCATCAAGAAATCGCTCGGCAAGCACGTGCTCCTGGTCCCGGCCGACACGCAGCGCCCGGCCGCGCGCGAGCAGCTCGAGCAGCTCGGCCGCCAGGCCGGGATGCCGGTGCTCGACACCCGCGCCTGGGCGAGGCCGGCCGAGATCGCGCGCGCGGCGCTCGTCGAGGCGCGGCGCAAGGGGTTCGAGGTCATCGTCTTCGACACCGCCGGGCGGCTCCACATCGACGAGGAGCTGATGGCGGAGATGGCGGAGCTGAACGAGATCCTCAAGCCCTCCGAGGTGCTGTTCGTGGCCGACGCGATGACCGGGCAGGACGCGGTGCGCCAGGCCGCGGCGTTCTCGGCGCGGCTGCCGCTCACGGGCGTGGTCCTGACCAAGCTCGACGGCGACGCCCGCGGCGGCGCGGCGCTCTCGGTGGTCTCGGTGGCCGGCCAGCCCGTCCGTCTCGCCGGGGTGGGGGAGCGGCTCGAGGACCTCGAGCTGTTCCACCCCGACCGCATGGCGGCACGCATCCTCGGTCTCGGCGACATGGCCACGTTCTTTGAAAAGGCGCAGGCGGTGGTGGATGAGAAGAACGCCGCCGAGATGGAGAAGAAGCTCAGGAAGCAGGGGTTCGACCTCGACGACCTGCGCGACCAGCTCAAGCAAATGCGTGGCGGCGGCCTGCTCGACCAGCTCACGGACCTCCTCCCCGGTGCCAAGGCGCTCAAGGCGCCGCAGGTGGACAACCGCAAGATCATCCGCTTCGAGGCGATCATCGGCTCGATGACCCCCGTCGAGCGCCACCACCCCGAAATCATCAACGGGTCGCGGCGCAAGCGCATCGCGCGCGGCGCCGGGACCACGGTCGAGGAGGTCAACCGGCTGCTGCGCCAGTACGGGGAGATGAAGCGGATGGTCAGGCGCCTGTCCAGCGGCGACCCGCGCCGCGCCCTGCGCGGCATGGGGTTGTGAGGGACCGGCCGGGGATTTGGTACAATGCCCGGTCGCGGGAGATCCGCGGCCGACAAGGTAAGGAGAGTGTTCGATGCTGATGATTCGACTGCGGCGAATGGGTTCCAACAAGCGCCCTGTGTACCGAGTGGTGGTTTCCGACCGCCGGCGGACGCCGACCGCCGCGGTGCTGGAGGAGGTTGGCTACTACAACCCGCGCAGCGAGCCGGCGGAGGTGCGCTTCGACCGCGAGCGCGTCGAGTACTGGGTTGGGCGCGGCGCCAAGCTGTCTCCGACCGTGAAGAACCTGTTCGAGAACTCGAAGAGCTGAACCTCGGCACGCCGCCCGATCGGAGGCGCACATGAAGGAGCTCGTGGAGCAGATCGCCAGGGCGCTCGTCGACCAGCCGGACAAGGTGCAGGTGCGCGAGGTGGTCGGCGAGCAGACCACCGTGCTCGAGCTGCGGGTCGCCACCGAGGACCTCGGCAAGGTCATCGGCAAGCAGGGGAAGACCGCGCGGGCGATGCGGACGCTGCTCGCCGCGGCGGGCATGAAGGTGCGCAAGCGCTTCGTGCTCGAGATCCTCGAGTAGCAGCCGTGAGCGGCCCCGAGGCCGACTGGCTGGCGGTGGGGCGGGTCCGCCGGCCGCACGGCATCCACGGCGAGATCACGGTGGAGATCGTGACCGATTTCCCGGAGCGTCTCGCCGCGGGGACCACGGTCGGGCTCGGCGAGGAGGCACCCACGCTGCACGTCACCGTGCAACAAGTGCGGCGCCACAAGGGCGACTGGCTGCTCAGCCTCAAGGACGTCGGCACCCGCGAAGAGGTCGAAGGGTGGCGCGGCCTGTGGGTCTTCCTCCCGGCGCAGGAGCGTTCCAGCCTCCCCGAGCGCTACTATTACGAGCACGAGCTGATCGGATGTCGGTGCGTTTCCACGGACGGCACCGGGCTCGGCGAGGTGACCGCGCTCGAGGACGGCCCCGGCGGCGCGTTGCTCAAGGTCGCTGCGGCGGCGGGCGAGGTGCTGGTGCCGTTTCGCTCCCCGATCGTGGTGCGGGTGGACCTCGAGGCCCGCACGGTGGAGCTCGACCCTCCGCGCGGGCTGTTCGACGGCGATGCGCTGTGACCTGCTGACGCTGTTTCCGGCGGCCGTCGAGCCGTACCTGGCGATCGGGGTGCTCGGCCGCGGCATCGCTGCAGGCGCCTTGGACGTGCGCGTCCACGACCTGAGGAAGTGGGCGGTCAACCGCTACGGGCAGGTCGACGACGAGCCGTTCGGGGGCGGGCCTGGGATGGTGTTGATGGCCTCGGCGGTGGTGCCGGCGGTGCGTGCGGTCGCCGCGCTCGCGCCCGAGCCGCCGCACGTCGTTCTCCCGGACCCGCGCGGCCGCCGCTTCGACGACGCCGCGGCGAGGGAACTGGCGGCTTGCCCGCGCACGTTGTTCGTGTGCGGCCGCTACGAAGGCCTCGACGAGCGCATCCACGAGACGTTGCGCGCCGACGAGATCTCGCTCGGCGACTTCGTGCTCTCCGGCGGCGAGATCGCCGCGCTCGCGATGCTCGACGCCGCGGCCCGCCACATCCCCGGTGTCGTGGGCGACCCGGGTTCGGTCGCCGCGGACTCGTTCACCTCGGGGCTGCTCGACCATCCCGTGTACACGCGGCCGCGCGAGTACAAGGGGATGCTCGTGCCCGCGGTGCTCCTCTCCGGCGACCACGGGGCGATCCGGTCGTGGCGGTTGCGCCGGGCGGTGCGCGACACGCTGTTGCGGCGGCCCGATCTGCTGCGGCGGGGCTGGCACGAGCTGCCCGAGGAGGCCCGCCGGCTCGCCGCCGAGGTCGCGCGCGAGGAGGGGCTGGAGTGGCCACCGGCCCCCGATGCGCGGGGCGACGGACCTATCCGCTGAGCCGGAACACGTGTATAATCCCCGTTCCGCACCACGTCCGCAGGTCGAGCGTGGTCAGGGCGGGAGGTTTACCATGGATCTACTCGAGCTCGAGAAAGAGCAGATGCGCGACGGCATCCCGGCGTTCGGCCCGGGTGACACGGTGCGGGTCCACGTCAGGGTTCGCGAGGGCGAGAAGGAACGCATTCAGGTGTTCGAGGGCGTCGTGATCGCCCGCAAGGGCGGCGGCGTGCGGGAGAGCTTCACGGTCCGCAAGGTCTCCTACAGCGTCGGGGTCGAGCGCGTCTTCCCCGTGCACTCGCCGAGCATCGACCGCATCGAGGTGGTCCGCCACGGTCGCGTGCGGCGCGCCAAGCTTTACTTCCTGCGCGAGCTCAAGGGCAAGGCGGCGCGGCTGGAAGAGGAATACGACCGTCGGTGAGGGCCGGCCCACCCGACGGGGCGCGTGACCGGGCGCTGGCCGCCCGCCACGGTTTGATCGCG
>JAJXUY010000241.1 GCA_021782525.1 Acidobacteriota bacterium
GCTGCTGCTGGTTCGGCACGGTCTTGAAGTTCATCTGGCCGACCTTGGCGCGCGCCTCGGTGACCGCGGTGAACGTGTCCTTCTCGAAGGCGGCGGCGCCCTTCACGGTCTCGACCAGGTTCGGCACCAGGTCGGCGCGGCGCTGGTACACGTTCTCGACCTGGCCCCACTTGCTCTTGACGTTCTCGTCCAGCTTGACGAGGGAGTTGTAGCTCCCCGCCACCGCCAGGCCGAGCACCAGCACGACCACGGCCACGACCGCTGCACATCCGAGCAGAATGCCCTTCATACGCCCTCCCGGCGCGAGCGGGCGCCCGTCATGCCGTGGCGGCGTCCCCGAACGCGATGTGCCATCTTAGCCCAGCAGCGGCTTCGGCCGCGCCGGGTCCGCGGGCGGTGCGGACGCCCGGGCCCGCCACACGGTCTCCTCGTCGCCGGGCTGGCGGCGCCAGCGCTTGTGCATCCACACCCACTGCTCGGGGTGCATCCGGATCTGGCGCTCGATGCGCGCGGTGAGCGTGGCCGTGAGCCGCGCCGCGTCGGCCTCGGGATCGTCCCCGGCGGGCAGGGGGACGGGTGGGTCGAAGGCGAGACGCATCGTCCCATCCGGGAGGCGGGTCGCGAAGCCGGTCACCACCGGGCAGCCGGTGCGCAGCGCCAGCAGCGCGGCGCCTGTCGGGGTCCACGCCGGGCGGCCGAAGAACTCGATGAACGCCCCCGGCGCGTCGATGTCCTGGTCGATCAAGAGGCCGATCACCCGGCCACGCTGGAGCGCCTGCAGCAGCTTCGCCCCGGCGCCCCGGCCGCGCATCGCGCTCTCGCAACCGAAGCGGCCGCGCAGCCGACGCACGACCTCGTCGAGACGCGGGTCGTACACCTCCCGCACCGCCACCGTCATCGGCACCCCGGCGGCGCCGAGCCCGAGGTTGAGCCACTCCCAGTCGCCGCAGTGGCCGGTGACGAGCAGCGCCCCGCGATTGGCGGCCAGCGCGCCGGTGAGATGCTCGAGACCGACGAACTCGGTGCGGGCGAGGATCGCCTCGGGCGCGGCGGACCACAGCCACGCCACCTCGCCGAGGAGGGCGCCGAGGTGCCCCGCGCAGCGCCGCAGCACGGTGTGCTGCCAGGCCGGCTCCTGCTCCGGAAACGCCTCGGCGAGATGCCTGCTGGCGCGGCCGCGGTCGCGGCCGGGAAACGCGAACGCCAGCCGCGCCAGCGTCCGGCCCAACGCGCGCAGGAGCGGGAGCGGCACCGCGCGCGCGGCGCCGAGCAGGGCGCGAACCCCGAGGTACCCGAGGTCGTCGCGCACGGTACGGAGCCAGCCCGCCATCGGCGCAGTCTAGCCCCTCCGCGGGGCTCCGGTCCGGCGCCCGGCCACCGGCGCGGCCCACCGGGGCGGGCAACTGGTGCCCCGCGGCCGCGACCCGAGTATCATCCGGGCGCGGGAGGAAGCGTGGGCGTGGCCAGAGGTGAGCTGTTCATCGTGTCGTCGCCGTCGGGCGGCGGCAAGACGACGTTGATCCGGCGAGTGATGCAGGAGCTCGAGGCGCAGGGGCGCCAGGCGCACTTTTCCGTGTCGCACACGACGCGGCCGCCGCGCTCGGTCGAGCGCGCCGGCGTGGATTACCACTTCGTCGACCGGCCGACGTTCCAGCGCATGGCGGCGGCCGGGGAGTTCCTGGAGTTCGCCGAGGTGCACGGCAACCTCTACGGCACGTCCCGCGGCGAGGTCGAGGGCAGGCTGGAACGTGGCTGCGACGTCTTCCTCGACATCGACGTTCAGGGCGCCCGCCAGGTCCGCGCGTCGGTGCCGGACGCGGTGAAGGTGTTCATCTTCCCGCCTTCGCACGACGAGCTGCGCCGCCGCCTCGTCGCCCGGAGGCAGGACTCCGAGGCGGCGATCGAGGTGCGCATCAGGAACGCCGTGCAGGAGATGCGCGAGTACGCGGAGTTCGACTACGTTATAATCAATGATTGTCTCGAGGACGCGGCTCGCGCCCTCGCGAGCGTCGTGGCGGTTGCCAGGATGCGTCCGTTCCGCATGCGATCGATGGTCCAGGGGATCCTCGAGGGTTTCGAGCGTGCGGCGAAGAGGGAGGAGTGATGCCGGAGTTGCCACAGAACATCGAGAGCACCTTTCGCTACATCCTGATCGCGGCGAAGCGCGCCGAACAGCTGGTCGCCGGAGCTCGGCCGCGTCTGGCCGGCCGCCACGTCAAGCCGACGACGATCGCGCTGGCCGAGCTGGGGGCCGACCTGGTGCCGTGGCGGAGCGTCACGCCGGAGGAGTACGAGGCGCTCCGGCAGCAGGAGGTCGCCGCGCGCGAGGCCGAGGAGCACGTGCCGGTTCTCTTCCCCGCCGTGCCGGCGGTGGCGCCGGTCATCGTCGAACCCGAGGCCGAGGAAGAGGACGAGGAGGACGAGCTCGACGAGGAGCTCGAGGGCCCCAAGTTCGACGAAAACCTCGAGGTCGTCGAGGAGGCGGGCACGGATGAGCTGTTGACCGAGGACCTCCCTGCGGAGGAGTAGGTGCGCGGACGGATCGTCCTCGGCGTCTCGGGCGGGATCGCCGCGTTCCGGGCCGTCGAGGTGCTGCGCGGCCTGGTCAAGGCCGGGTGTCGGGTCCACACGATCCTCACCCGCAACGCGACCCGCTTCGTGACGCCGCGCACGTTCGCCGTGCTCTCCGGCGAGCGCGCCGACGTCTCGCTCTGGGAGGACGAGGCCGGTCCCGGCGTCGACCACGTGGCCCTCGGTCGCGAGGCCGACGTCTTCCTGGTCGCCCCCGCAACCGCCAACGTCCTTGCCAAGATGGCCGCCGGCGTCGCCGACGACGCGCTGACGACCTACGCGCTGGCGCACCGCGGCCGCGTCGTCGTGGCGCCGGCGATGAACACCGCGATGTGGAACCACCCGGCCACACAGCAGGCGGTGGCGGTGCTGCGCGCCCGCGGCGCGACCGTCGTGGAGCCTGGGTGTGGGTTCCTCGCCGAGGGCGAGGTCGGCGTCGGGCGACTCGCCGCAGTGGACGAGGTCGTGGGGGCGGCGCTTGCCGCGCTGCCGCTGCGCGGCCCTCTCGGCGGGGTGCGAGTCCTGGTCAGCGCGGGACCGACCAGGGAGCCCGTCGACGCCGTGCGCGTGATCACCAACCGCTCCTCCGGGAGGATGGGCGTGGCGCTCGCCGCGGCGGCCCGCGACCTCGGCGCCGAGGTCCGGCTGCTGGCGGGCCCGGGGGTGTCGGTTCCTCCCGGCGTCACGACGGAGCGCTTCGAGACGGCGGCCGATCTCGGCCGTCTGCTCGCCGCGCACGCGCCCGCGGCTGACGCCGTCTGGCACGCGGCGGCGGTGGCGGACTTCCGCCCGACCCACGTCGAGGAGGGGAAGCTCGATCGCCGGGGCGGGGCGCTGCAGCTCGCGCTGCAGCCGGTGCCGGACCTGGCGGCGACGCTGCCGCGCCCGGGCGGCCGCCCCTACCTCGTGATCTTCGCCGCCGAGCGGGCGCGGGAGCTGGAGGCTCGGGCCGGCGCGAAGATGGCGCGCAAGGGCGCCGATGCCGTGGTCGCCAACCCGATCGACGAACCCGGCCTCGGCATGGAGGCCGCGCGCAACCGGGCCGTGGTGCTGACGCGCCTCGGGGTGCGCCGCGACTTCGCCGCGCAGGACAAGGAGACGCTCGCCCGCGAGCTGCTGCTGGCGCTGGCCGGTGAGATCGTGGCGTCGTGCCGCCGATGAGCCGCCGCGACCTGCTCGCGTACCTGCAGGACTTCGCCTGGCGCGAGGTCGCGATCACCGCCGCTCCGACGCCGGCCGTGGCCGCCGCCCAGACGCGAGCCGAGCCCGCCGCCGCGCCCGCGGCGGCCGCCGGCGAGGACCCGCTCGCGGCGGCCGACCTCGCGGCGATGGGGCGGGCGCTCGCCGGGTGCCGGCGTTGCCGGCTCGCGGCCGGGCGCACACAGGTCGTCTTCGGGGTCGGTCACCCGAAGGCACGCGTCGTGTTCGTCGGCGAGGGCCCGGGCGCGGACGAGGACCGGATCGG
>JAJXUY010000242.1 GCA_021782525.1 Acidobacteriota bacterium
CGGCGTCGCTGTTCGCCTCCGGTAACTCGATCGCCTCGACGCTCGCCAACGAGTTCACCGAGGCCTCGGAGCCGGTCTACCTCTCGGCGTTGGTGGAGCTCGGGCTCATCCTCTTCGTGGTGACGCTCGTGGTCCAGGTACTGGCGCAGCTCTGGCTGACCCGCCTTGGGCGGCGGGCCGGGAGCGTGTCGTGAGGCGCCGGCCCGCCTGGCCGAGAAAAACCGCGGACGCCGCGGTCAAGACGGTTTCCGCGCTGGCGGCCGCCGTCGGACTGGGGTTTCTGGCCTGGATCCTGCTCGTGGTCGTCCGCCACGGCGCCGCCGCCCTGAACTGGACGTTCTTCACCGCGCTCCCCGCCCCTCCCGGCGGCAGTGGCGGCGGGCTCGGCAACGCGATCCTCGGTACGGCCGTCATGACGGTGCTGGCGTGCGCCCTCGGCGTCCCGGTCGGGATGCTCGCCGGCGTCTACCTCGCCGAGTACGGCCGCGGCACCCGGCTCGCCACCGCGGTTCGCTTCCTTGCCAACGTGATGATGGGCATCCCGTCGATCATCATCGGTCTGTTCGTCTACGCCGTTCTCGTGCTGCCCGCCGGCCACTTCTCCGGCTGGGCCGGCGCCGTGGCGCTGGCGCTGCTGGTGCTCCCGGTGGTGGCGCGCACCACCGAGGACATGCTCGCGCTGGTGCCCAACGCCCTGCGCGAGTCGGCGCTCGCGCTCGGCGCGCCGCACTGGCGCGCTACGGTGCAGATCCTGTTCCGGGCCTGCCGGGCGGGGCTGCTCACCGGCGTGCTCCTCGCCGTCGCCCGCGTCAGCGGCGAGACCGCCCCGCTCCTGTTCACCGCCCTCAACAGCCCGTACTGGCCGCAGTCGCTGTCCGGTCCGACCGCGAACCTCACGGTGACGATCTTCAACTACGCGATGTCGCCTTACCCCGCCTGGCAGCAGGCCGCGTGGGGCGCCTCGTTGATCATCACCCTCGGCGTGCTGGCGCTCACGATCGTGTCGCGCGCGCTGGCAAGGGAGAGGAAGTGACCACCAACCCCCCGCCCGATCTCGTCCCGCCGCGGCCGGCGCCGGCCACGTCGCCGTCCCCCGGCGTGCCGACCAAGATCTCGGTCCGCGGCCTCTCGTTCCATTACGGAGCGCAGCAGGCGCTGTTCGACAACTCGCTCGACATCCCGGCCGGACGGGTCACCGCGATCATCGGGCCGTCGGGGTGCGGCAAGAGCACCCACATCCGCGTCTACAACCGGATCTTCGAGCTCTACCGCGACCAGCGCGCCAGCGGCGAGGTCCGCCTCGACGGCGAGAACGTCCTCGCCCCGGGCGTCGATGTCATCGAGCTGCGCCGCCGGGTCGGCATGATCTTCCAGAAGCCGACGCCGTTCCCGCTCACCGTCTACGAGAACCTGGCGTACGGGCTGCGCCTGCACTACCGGGTCAAGGGATCGGAACTCGACGACCGCATCGAGCACGCCCTGCGCGCGGCGGCGCTTTGGGACGAGGTCAAGGACAAGCTGCACCGTTCCGGGTCGGCGCTCTCCGGCGGCCAGCAGCAGCGGCTGTGCATCGCGCGGGCGATTGCGGTCGAGCCCGAGGTCCTGCTCATGGACGAGCCGACGTCCGCGATCGACCCCGTGGCGACGTCGCGCATCGAGGAGCTGATCGTCGAGCTCAAGGCGAGCTACACGATCGTCATCGTCACCCACAACATGCAGCAGGCGGCCCGTCTCTCCGACGACACCGCGTTCTTCTACCAGGGACGGATCGTCGAGTTCGGCAGCACCACCGACCTATTCACCAACCCGAGGGAGAAGCAGACCGAGGACTACATCACGGGCCGTTTCGGCTGAGCAGGAACCGGCATCCGGGAACCGGGGTCCGCGGACCGCAGAGACATGGGCGGTGGCCGGCGAAGACCGTGGGTCGTGGATCGTGGGTCGCAGAGACCGGGAACGGGGGTCGGAGGGAAACGGGGGAGGATCGCTCCTCCCCCGCGCTCATCGCCAACCGCCGCTCAGCGCCTGGCGCACCGCCCGCCGCCGAACGGCAGGCCGGTCGAGCGGTCGCGCAACGTGACCGTGACTCCGGTCGCGACGTCCGTGATCGCCAGCGCCACCCAGTGGTCCTGACCGTCCATGACCGCGGACGCCGCCGTCACCTCGACCCGGGCGCCTGCGGCCGGCTCATAGCCCGAGCGCCGCAGCGCACGGTAGGGCGACAGCCGGATCGCCATCTCGCCCTCGGCCGTGTCCACGGCCAGCGTCGGCACGCCCGCGCAGGGCCCGCCGCTGAAGCTCACGACCGCACCGGAGAACGTCGCTGTCCGCCCGAGGTCCGGACCCGCGCCCGAGCACAGCCCCCACCGGCCGGCCACCGCCCCACCCATCCCCTGGCCGGCCGCGGTCCCGAGCCCCTGGACGCCGGTGCCGGCCGGGGACCGGACGCCCGTCACCAGTAGGTCTCGACGTGGATCTGCCCCGGGTGGTGCCGGGAGTGCACGCGGAAGCCGGCGTCGGTCAGCAGGCGGGTCATGACCTCGATCATCCCCGGGTTGCCGCACAGGAGCACGTGACAGCGCGCCGGGTCGGGCGCGCCGCCCCAACGCCGCGACAACGCCCCGCGCGTCCACAGGTCCTGCACGTACCCCACCTCGCCGCCCCACGCCTCGCCCTCCTCGTCGGGGCGCGAGACCACCGGAACGTAGGCGAGGTGCGACCTGAGCCGCTGCATCGTCTCCAGCTCGCCGCGGTAGCCGAGGTCCCACGAGTGACGGGCGCCGTGCAGGATCGCGACGCGCCTGTCGGGCGCGTGGAAGAGCGCGCTCCGCAGTTGGCTCATGTACGGCGCCAGCCCAGTGCCGGTGGCCGCCAGCACGAGGTCGGCGCCCTCCGGCACGTGGTCGAGGGTGAACAGGCCGGAGACCTTCGGCCCGAGCCAGAGCCGGTCGCCGGCCTCGAGCGCGAACAGCCGCGGCGTCAACGCTCCCGAACGGACCAGCGTCAGGTAGAACTCCAGGTAGTTGCGCTCGGCCGACGACGAGGCGATCGAGTACGGCCGCCGCAACATCGCTCCCGGCGCCGGCGCCGGGTCCCCCTCGGCGTCGGCGATCGGATGGCGCGGCGCCGCGGCCGGCAGCCCGAGGACCGCGAACTGACCGGGCGCAAACGGCGGCAGCTCCCACCCCGCCGGCGCCACCCTCATGATGATCAGACCCGGCGATACCTCCACCCTCGCGGTCACGACCGCGTTGAGAGACGCCGGCAACGATGGCAAGACCTGCAATCACCTGCTCCGCAGGGCCAAACGCCCCGCCCCCGGAATTCCTTCCCCGCCCTCCGGTCCCTACAATCGTACCCGGCGGAGCGGGTCCGCGTCTCGCACCCCTCCGCGAGGAGGTTCCATGTCCGACATCAGAGCACAGCTGAGCGCGTGCGAACTGTTCGCCGGGCTCGCCGAGGCGGCGCTCGCGTTGCTGGCGGCGGCTGCCCGCGAGCTCGAGCTCGACGAGGGGGCGGCGCTGTACACCGCCGGGTCTCCGCGCCAGGCGTGCTTCCTGATCGTCAGCGGCGAGGTCGAGATCGTGCGAACCGCCGGCGGAACGGCCGCCAGGCTCGCGGTGCTCGGGGCCGGCGACGCGCTCGGCGAGGGCGCCCTCCTGCACGCCTCGCGCCACACGACCACGGCGCTCGCGCTGACGCCGGTGTCGCTCCTGGTGCTCGACCGGGACGCGGTCAGGCGGCAGCTCGCGGCCGACGGCGCAGCCGCCGTCGAGGTGCTCAGCCGCGTGGCGCTCGCGATCAACCGCCGGCTGCAGTACGCCAGCTCCGGCCCGGTGGGACGCGACAAGGCGTACGGCTCCGGGACCACCAGACCGGAGCACGACCTGCTCGGCGAGCGCGAGGTCCCGGCCGATGCGCTCTACGGCGTGCAGACGCTGCGCGCGGTCGAGAACTTCCCGATCTCGGGCGTGCACCTGTCGCACTTTCCGGTGCTCGTGCGCTCGCTCGCGATGGTCAAGCAGGCCGCC
>JAJXUY010000243.1 GCA_021782525.1 Acidobacteriota bacterium
GCCGCAACGTTCGTCTCCTCTGCTACCACCCCTCACGGCCGGTCCTCGCGGCGGCGACCAAGACGGCGATCGAGCGCTGTCTCGAGAACCTGCTCACCAACGGTCTCCAGGCGCTGGTCGGCGTCTGCGGCGAGATCCACGTCGCGGTTCGCGAGGAGGCGCCGTGGATCCGGCTCGAGGTCGCGGACAACGGGCAGGCGCTGCCGGGCGCGCTGCGCGCCGACCCGTTCGCCGGCGGCGTCACCACCCGCCGGGGAGGGAGCGGCCTCGGCCTGGCGTCGGTTCGCACACTGGCCGAAGCGATGGGCGGGCGGGTGGAGTACGATGAACGGGAGCCTGGATGGGTGCGGTTTACCGTGGTCGTGCGGAGGTGGTCGTGACCGTTGCGCGGGTGCTGTTCGTGGACGACGAGGAGGGGTTCCTCGAGCTGTACCGCTCCGCGTTCGGCCGCGAGGGGTACACGGTGGAGACCGCGGCCACGGTGGACGAGGCCCGTGTCCGGCTCGCGCGCGGGGGCGTCCACCTGGTGGTGCTGGACATCCGTCTCGGCGAGAGCTCGGGGCTCGAACTGTTGCGCGAGATCAAGGCCGCCGACGCCCGCCTCCCGGTCGTGCTCTCCACCGCGTACGCCCGCTACCAGGACGACTTCTCCTCGTGGCTCGCCGACGCCTACATCGTCAAGTCGTCCGATCTCGGGGAACTCAAGCGGGCGGTCGCGCGCTGCCTGGAGACGACGACATGATCCCGATCGTGATGGCCGGGGGGTTCGGCACGAGGATCCGGCCGCTCTCGGCCAACCGCCCCAAGCCGATGCTCCCGGTCGTCAACCGTCCGATCCTGGAGCGCGTCTTGAGCCAGATCGCCGGCTTCGGCATGACCGAGGCCGTGCTGCTGACGTACTACGACCCGGAGAAGATCCGGAGCGCGTTCGGAGACGGCTCGCGTCTCGGCTTGCGGCTCCACTACTGCAACGGGGACCAGGACTACGGCACCGCCGGCGCGGTCGCGCACGGCGCCGACCAGGTGCCGGCCGACGAATATCTCGTCCTCTCCGGCGACGTGATCTGTGACTTCGCTCTCGACGGCCTCATCGCCGCGCACCGCGAGCGCGCCGCGATCGCCACCATCGGCCTCACGCGCGTCGCCAACCCGCTGCAGTTCGGGATCGTGATCGTCGACGGCGACTCCCGCGTCCGCCGCTTCCTCGAGAAGCCCACCTGGGGCGAGGTCTTCTCCGACACCGTCAACACCGGCATCTACGTCCTCGACGCGACGGCGCTGTCGCAGGTGCCGCGCAGCGAGCCGTTCGACTTCTCGCGCGACCTCTTCCCCCGCCTGCTGGCCGCCGACGCCAGGCTGTTCGGCCACATCATGGGCGGGTACTGGCGCGACATCGGCGACCCCGAGTCGTACCTCGCCGCGCACCGCGACTACTTCGACGGGACGTTGCGCCTGATGCCGCCGGGGACGTTGCAGCAGATCGGCGGCAAGCCGCTTTGGATCGAGGGCTCGGCCGAGATCGACCCCAGCGCCGAGGTCCGCGGCACCGTCGTGATCGGACAGGGCTGCAAGGTCGGCGCCGGGGTGCGCCTCGAGGACGTCGTGCTCGGGCCCGGCACGGTGGTCGAGCCGCGCGCCGAGCTGCGGCGTTCGGTGGCGTGGGAAGAGGTGCTGGTCGGGGAGGGCGCCCGCATCGAGGGCGCGGTGCTCGGGGCGCGAGTGCAGGCGCGCGGCGGCACCGTCGTCGAGAAGGGCGCCGTTATCGCCGACGACACGGTGCTCGGCGAGGAGGTCCGGGTCAAGGAAGGGGTCAAGATCTGGCCCGCCAAGGTCGTCGAGGACCACTCGGTCGTCTACTCGAACCTCGTCTACGCCGAGCGCTGGCGCACCTCGGCGTTCGAGGAAGGGGCGGTGACCGGCCTGACCAACCTGGAGCTGACGCCGGAGGTCACCGCCCGCCTCGGCGCCGCGTACGGCACCTTGCTGCAACCGGGAAGCACGATCCTCACCGTGCGCGACGATCACCCGGCCTCGCGCATGTTGCGGCGCGCGTTCGTCGGCGGGATGAGCTCGACGGGCGTCAACGTCGTCGACCTCGGCGTCCTGCCGGTGCCGGTGATGCGCCACAAGCTCGAGGGGTTCGGCGAGGTCGGCGGCGTGTCGTTCCAGCAGGTCCAACTGGTGCGCGGCATGACGTCGCTCCGCTTCTTCGACGACCACGGGCTCGACATCTCGACCGGTTTCGCGAAGTCGGTGGAGCGCGTGTTCCTGCGCGAGGAGTTCCGCCGCGCCCAGCACCAGGAGATCGGCGTGATCTTCGAGCACCCGCGCCTGGTCGACTTCTACGCCGAGGCGTTCCTCAAGGCGCTCCCGGTGGCGGAGATCCGCGCGCAGCGCACGCGCATCGTGGTGGACTACGCGCACTCCGCCGCGGTCGTCGTCCTCCCCCGCCTCCTCAGCGAGCTCGGCTGCGACGTCATCACGCTGAACGCGCACACCGGTGGGGTCCACGAGGCGCTGCTCGCGAGCGAGATCGCGCTGGCGCGCCAGCGCCTCGCCAAGATCGTCGCCTCGCTCGACGCCGACATCGGCGTCTGGCTGCACCCGAGCTGCGAGCGGATGGTCCTGGCGGACGGCCAGCAGCACCTGTGGGCCGACCTCGACCTCGTGGCCCTGATGGTGGCGGCCGTCTGCGCCGCCCAGCTGCCGCCGAGCGAGATCGTGCTCCCGGCGTACGCGCCGTCCACGTTCGAGACGGCGCTGGTCGGCGCCGGGCACAAGGTGCGCGAAACGCTCTCGGCGCCGCGGGCGTTGATCGAGGCGTCGCGGCAGAAGGGCGTGCTGTTCGCGTCCGCCGGCGAGGGCGACTTCATCTTCCCCGGCCTCCACCACGCCCCCGACGCGCTGTTCGCGCTCGGCAAGCTGCTCGAGCTGCTCTCGCGCGCCAAGCGCACGTTCACCGAGATCGCCGCGACGGCGCCGGCGGTGCCGGTGGGACGGGCGACGGTCGCGTGCCCGATGGAGCGCAAGGGCGAGGTGATGCGGCGCTTCGCCGAGATCGTGCAGGGCCGCGAGACCTCCTACCTCGAGGGGATCAAGGTCGGCGTCGACGGCGGCTGGATCCTCTTGCGCCCCGACCGTGTCGCGCCGACGCTGCACGTGCACGCCGAGTCGGCCACCGCCGAGGCGGCGCAGAAACTGCTGCGCTCGTACCGGGACGAGGTGCAGCGGCTGGTGCGGAGCGCCTGAGCCACGATGCCGCGGCTGACGTTCCTCTGGCACCTGCACCAGCCGCAGTACCGCACCGCCGACGGCGTCGTGCACGCCCCCTGGGTGCTGCTGCACGCCGCCGGCGAGTACCTCACGCTCGCCAACGCCATCGAGAGGTCGGGGCTGGCCGGCCAGGTGCTCAACCTCACCCCGGTGTTCCTCGACCAGCTCGCGGCGTACCGCGACGGCACCGCCCACGACCCGCTGCTGGAAGCGCTCTCCCTTCCCGCCCGCGAGCTGACGCTGGGCGCGACGCGGGAGCTGCTGCGCTGGGGGTTCCTCCTCCACCCCAACCAGCTCAAACGTTTCCCCCGCCTCGCCGAGCTCGCGGCGCTGGCGGACGGCGGCTCGACCGAGGAGGTGGCGCGCCGTTTCACCGCCCAGGACCTCAACGACCTCCAGGTCCTGCTCGTGCTCGCCTACGCCGCGCCGAACCTCGACCGCGAGCCGGAGCTCGCCGGCCTCGCCGGCAAGGGCGCCGGGTTCGGCGAGAGCGCCCGGCGGCGCACGACCGCCTGGCTGCGCGCGTGCCCGGGGCGCCTTCTCGACGCCTACCGCCGCCTCGCCGCGCTGCCCGGGGTCGAGATCGCCACCTCGCCTTGGGCGCACCCGATCATCCCCCTGCTCATCGACACCCGGATCGTCCGCGAGTCGTGGGCGCCGCACGCGGCGCCGGCCGCGCCGGCGTTCACGGCCCCCGACGACGCCGCGGCCCACCTTCGCGCCGGGCTCGAGACGGCGCGGTCGTTCGGCTTC
>JAJXUY010000244.1 GCA_021782525.1 Acidobacteriota bacterium
GTGGTTGCGCCGCCGGCGACCCCGCTACTTTGCGGTGTCCGAGGTCTTGACACGCCCACCGCTGCGGCCGTACAACAGGGCATGACTCGGCGGCGTCTGGTCGGTGCAGGCGCGCTCGGTCTCTGGTTGAGCGCAGCGGTTGCCGCTGCGCAGTGCCAGTGGCAGCCCGCCGCGACCAATGGCACGATCGCCTTCTTCTCGGTCGTGAGGACTGGTTCGAGCTTCGTCGGCGTCGGTTGGGATGGAACCGAAAACGTCGTGGCAACGAGCCCAGACGGCGTCGCGTGGACCGTGACCGCACACGACGTCCCACCGGGCATGCTCGCCTGGAACGGCTCGGAGCTGCTGGGGCTGTTCAGCCCGAACGGCTGGACCAGCACCGACGCCTCCAGCTGGACCCAGATCACGACGGACCTCGGCCCGCAGCAGCCATCTCTCCTCACGTCCGCCGGCGGCCGCTTCTTCGCCTACGTGCCTCCGCTCTGGTGGGGCGCGGGCAGTTTCCGCACCAGCAGTGGCGGGAGCGGCTGGTCGTATCTCGACTTCAAGGAGGTGAACGGCATTGTATTCACCGGCTCCCGGTATGTCGCCGTCGGCGACTCCTGGACCGGCACCTCGCCGGACGGCCTCTCGTGGAGCTGGGCGCCACTCCCGGCCACCAGCGGAGGCTTCAATGGCCTCAAGGACGTGGCATGGAACGGTCGCATGCTGGTGGCGGTCGGCCAGAACGGTGCCGTCGAGACCAGCCGTGACGGCACGACGTGGACCTCCCGAACGAGCGGCGTGTCCGCCGAGCTCAACGCGGTCGCGGCGACCCAGGACGCGTTCATCTGCGGCGGCGCGCAAGGCACCGTTCTGACAAGCCCGGACGGTGCCACCTGGCGGCTCGAGGCGACACCCCTGACGAACTGGGTGTATCACCTCGTGGCCGCGGGATCGAAGACGCTGGCGGTCGATAGCTACGGCAACACGTTTGTGCGGTCCTGCCAGAAGGCGCCAAGGGTTCGCCGGCATCTCGCCCCGGTGACTGAGTAGCCGGCGCCGTGACCTCGGCCGCTGGGGCAGGGGTCGCCGAGGATAGTCCGCGTCCCCCGGCCGGCCCGGCAGTGGCCACCGCTTCCCGGGTGGTCGTCCGAACCCGCTCCCTCACCCTGTCTGCCGGTGCCCGGTCGACAGGCGGAGCGTCCCTGCGGACGGTGGCGGTGCCCTCGTCGGCGGCGCTACGCTCTGGGGCGAGGAGAGAGTGCATGGACCTCGAGACCGCGATCCGCACCCGCCGGAGCATCCGCAAGTTCACCGCGGCGCCCGTCGCCGAGGAGACGATCCGCGAGCTGCTCGACGTCGCCCGCTGGGCGCCGTCGTGGGCCAACACGCAGTGCTGGAGCGTGCACGTGCTCGGCGGCGCGGCCCTCGCGCGGCTGCGCGCCGCCAATCGTGACGCGTGGGAGCGCAAGGTCGAACGGCGCTTCGACCTCCCGCCGCACCACCGCGACTGGCCGGCGCCGCTGCGCGAGCGCACGCGGCGCCTCTATGCGGCGCGCGCCGCCGCGACCGGGGTCGCGCAAGACGCGCCGCCGCCTTTCCCGGCCGACCTCTTCGCCGCCCCGCGCATGGTCCTCTTCACCATCGACGAGCGGATACCGGCCGAGTACGCGTGCTTCGACGCCGGCCTGCTCGTGCAGAGCTTCTGCCTGGCGGCGCACGCGCGCGGGCTCGGCACCTGCATCATGGCGATGGCGGTGGCCTATGCGGACGTGCTCCGCCATCTCGTGCCGCAAGCGCGCGGCCAGCGCTTCGTTGTCGGCGTCGCCGTCGGCGTGACCGACCAGCAGGCGCCAGTCAACAACTTCCCGCGCGAGCGCGCCGGCCTCGACGAGATCGCTACCTTCACCAGCGCCTAGCCGTTGCCGCGCTCCGAACGCGGCCGCCCGCAGGCGCCCAGCAACAGACCCGGGGCCAGCGCGATCGTGGCTCGGCCGGAGCGCGAGCCGTAGCCCAAGGCAAGAAGGAAGGAGGCCACCGAGCGGTGACCCATCAGACGGCGCGGATTGTTGGTCGGGACGGGGGGATTCGAGCCCGCGACCCCTTGAACCCCATGAAGAAACGGGTTCCCATAGACCCGCGGAGGGCTGGGGGCGCCGGCGGACGACCGAAGGCGCCGGGGGCCTCCAAAGACCCTTGCTATTCAGACAGCAACGAACGAGCAGGCGGGCGCTCGGTGTAGCTGCGCGGTGATCAGCGGGGACCGATGGGGCACCCGAATGTGAACAAGACTGTGGACAAGATCTTGAGACCTATGTACTCCATCTCTTCGGGAGACGGCCGCGCCGTTCGGTCACATGGCCCTCGGGGCTTCGGGCCGGCACCGGCCGACTGCCCCGGGCTCAGTGGACCGCCGTTGCACGGCGATCACGTTGGCGCGGCCCAGACACCCGCAGGCGTCAGCGCCCTGGCCGCACCGCTCGGAACCGACGCCACAGAAGGAGGTCGTAGACGATCTTGAGACCTCCGGCGAGCAGGAACGGGACACCCATCAACGCTGGGTTCGCGAGCAGCGGGCCGGCGATCGCCGGCGCCAGGGCGGCGCCGGTCGTGCGCGCGACTCCGGTAATGCCGGCGGCGGACGATCGTTCGTCTGGGTCGACGACCGCCATGGTGTACGACTGGCGAGTCGGGACATCCATCTGCGAGATCGAGAACCGCAGGAGCAGCACCCCGATCGCGAGGGGTAGCGTCGGCATCAGCGGCACCATCACGAGCAGCACGTTCGAGGGGATGTGGGTGAAGACCATCGTGTTGAGCAGGCCGATCCGGTCGGCGATGCGGGCTGCAGCGAGCGCGGACACCCCCGCCAGGAGGTTGGCGCCGAGGAAGATGGCGCCCAGGGCCGCGGGCTCGACCTGGAAGCGGACGTGGAACCAGTAGGCGACGAAGGTCTGCACCACGAGTCCGCCGCCGAAGGCGTCGAGGGAGAACAAGCCGGCGAGCGTGAGCACCACTCGCCGGGACTTGTGCAGGCCGAGCCGTTGGGCTGGCTGGTTGGTCGTTTGAGCTTTCGCCTCGACCCCAGGCGAGAGTCCGGAGAGCACCCAGGCGAGGACGAGCCCCAACGCCGCATAGCCAAGCACGACGGCCCGGTAGCTTTCGTACGGGGCCACCCCCTTGTGTTGCAGAGCACCCGCGAGCCCACCGCCTGCCAGCGCCCCGACCGCGGTCGCGATCGATCCGACCAGGTTGTACCAGGCGAACACGCGGGTGCGGGCCGTATCGGCGGTGGCCTCGGAGAGCGCCGCTTGCTCCACGGCCACGAACGGACCGACCTCGTTGCCGCTCGGGCTGATCACACCGACCGTCGCGGCGATCAGGAGCAGCGTGAAATCTCTCGTCAGCGCGAACACCACACCGGCCGCCAACATGAGCCCAGCGCCGACAAGCAGGGTGCGCCGCCGGCCGAAGCGGTCGGCCGAGGTCGTCAGCCACAGTGACACCATCGTGTCACCGGCCAGCGTGAGAGCGAGGAGGGCGCCGATGGCCCCGGGGGACAGCCCGGCCGCCGCCAGGTAGAGCGCCAGCACCACCGAGAGGAACCCGTACGCAAACAGGCGCAGCGCCCGGCTGGCGAAAAGACGGCGGGCGTCAGGCGGAAGGGTCGGCGGCATGGTCCTCGAGCGTCGTCTACGGTCCGGTGTATCGCGCGACGCGCAGGACAGGGTGGCCTGCGACGTCCTGCAGAGGAAAGTAGAGCAAATGGGTCTCGCGATCCACACCCACGACGTGGGCAGCAGGTGCAAAGAACCCTTCCTCCAGCTTCACGAGCCTCCCTCCCGTGACGTCGAAGATCGACACCACCCCTGACTCGGAGGCCACGAACAGCCTGTGCGTAGAGGGATCGACGTCCAGGACGTCCACGTCCTCGCCCACGCTCGCAACCGCCTTCACCGTGTGGTCCTTGAGGCTGAAGGCACACACGGAGGCGTTTCCCTCACCGGCGACGAATGCGGTCTGCGTGGAGGGGTCGACGGCGA
>JAJXUY010000245.1 GCA_021782525.1 Acidobacteriota bacterium
GCCGGCACCTTCTCGTAGTAGCGGCGGGCCACGGCGGTCGTCTCGTCGCGCTCGAGGCCGAAGTAGCCGACCTCGGCCGCCGGCAGCAGGTCGAGGAACGCCTCCAGCATCCCGAGCCCGGCGCGCAACACCGGCACGGCGACGACGCGGGCCGCGACCCGCCGCACCGCGGCGCTCTCGAGCGGGGTCTGGACCGTGCCGGCCACGGTCGGGATGTCGCGCGTGGCCTCGGCGACGAGCAGGAGGGAGATGCGGTGGGCGAGGATGCGGAACTCCTCGCAGCTGGTCGCGCGGTCGCGCAGGCGGGCCAGGATGTCCTGCAGCACCGGGTGGTCGACGACGTGCAACGCCATAGTGGGCCGACGATAGCACGCCGCCCCGGGCCCGGCGCCGGCCCCGGCGGCCGCCCGGGAGGAATTCCGCGCCCGGCGAGCGGGTAGTATTCGGCCGGGGGGAGGTTCGCGATGGATGAGCACGCGACGGGGCAGGCCGGCACGGCGGCGGGCGGGAAGACGCCGCTCGGTGTCGACCCGGTGTGCGGCATGCAGGTGTTCGAGACGCCGACCGTCGTGTTGCGGCGGCACGGGGAGGCCACGTTCTACTTCTGCGGCGCGGGGTGCGCCGCGAAGTTCGACGCCGACCCGGAGCGCGTCCTCGCCCACCCCGGCAGCGCCCCGATGCGGCCCGCGGGCGCGGCCAAGCCGATGATGCCCGCGATGCCGGCGATGACCGCGGCGCCGCGCGGCAGGCTGCTCGGCGTCGATCCCGTGTGCGGGATGCAGGTGTTCGAGAAGCCCAACGTGATCTCGCGCGTCCACGCCGGCACCACGTACTTTTTCTGCAACCCGCGCTGCGCCGAACGGTTCGACGCCGACCCCGCCGCCATCCTCGCCGCCCCCGGCACGCACGGGATGCAGCACGGCCACGCGCACGTCCCGGCGGCGCACACGCACGCCGCGCCCGCCGGTGCGGCCGAGTACGTCTGCCCGATGTGCCCGGAGGTCCACGAAGCCGCCCCCGGCGCCTGCCCGTCGTGCGGCATGGCGCTCGAGCCCGCCGCGCCGCTCGCGCTGTCACGCACCGAGTACGTCTGCCCGATGCACCCCGAGGTCGTGCGCCCCGAGCCGGGGAGCTGCCCGATCTGCGGGATGGCGCTCGAGCCGCGCACCGTCGCGGTCGAGGAAGCACCGAACCCGGAACTGGTGGACATGACCCGGCGGTTCTGGATCAGCTCGGCGCTCGCGCTGCCGCTCCTCCTGGTCGCGATGGGCGAGATGGTCCCCGCGTTCAGACACGCCCTCGAAGCGCCGTGGCTGCCGTGGGCGCAGCTCGCACTCGCCACGCCGGTCGTGCTCTGGGGCGGGGCGCCGTTCTTCGGGCGCGGCTGGCGCTCGATCGTGACGTGGCGGCTCAACATGTTCACGCTGATCGCGATCGGGACCGGCGTCGCGTACGCCTACAGCGTGGTGGCGACCGTCGCGCCGGGGATCTTCCCCGAGTCGTTCCGGCTGCACGGCCACGTCGCGGTGTACTTCGAGGCCGCCGCCGTGATCGTCGCGCTCGTGCTCCTCGGCCAGGTGCTCGAGCTACGCGCCCGCGCCCGCACCGGGCAGGCGATCCGGGCGCTGCTCGGCCTCGCCCCCAAGACCGCGCGCCGGGTGCTCGCCGACGGGACCGAGGCCGACGTCCCGCTCGAGGCGGTGCGGCCCGGCGACCGCCTGCGCGTGCGCCCCGGCGAGAAGGTCCCGGTGGACGGGGTCGTCGAGGAGGGGTCGTCCTCGGTGGACGAGTCGATGCTCACCGGCGAGCCGATCCCCGTCGAGAAGTCGGCCGGGGCCAAGGTCACCGGCGCGACCGTGAACACCACCGGGACGTTCGTGATGCGCGCCGAGCGCGTCGGCGCCGACACCATGCTCGCGCACATCGTGAAGATGGTTTCGGAGGCGCAGCGCTCGCGCGCGCCGATCCAGGGGCTCGCGGACCGCGTCGCCGCCGTGTTCGTGCCGGCAGTGGTCACGGCGGCGGCCGTCACGTTCACCGCCTGGGCGCTGCTCGGGCCCGAACCGCGTCTCGCGCACGCCCTCGTCAACGCCGTTGCGGTGCTGATCATCGCCTGCCCGTGCGCGCTCGGCCTGGCGACGCCGATGTCGATCATGGTCGGCGTCGGACGTGGCGCGCGCGCCGGCGTGCTCATCCGCAACGCCGAGGCGCTCGAGGCGTTCGCGTCGGTGGACACGCTCGTCGTGGACAAGACCGGCACGCTCACCGTGGGGAAGCCGCGCCTCACCGACGTCGTGTGCGCGCCGGGCGTCGCCGAGGACGACCTGCTGCGCCTCGCCGCGAGCCTCGAGAAGGGGTCCGAGCACCCGCTCGCGGCGGCGGTGCTCGCCGGCGCCGCGGAGCGCGGCGTGCCGCCGGCGCCGGCCGAGAACTTCCGCTCAATGCCGGGAAAGGGCGTGACCGCGACGGTCTCGGGGCGGCCCGCCGCGCTCGGCAACGACAGGCTCCTCGCCGAGATCGGCCTCGACTCCGGCGCGCTCGCGGGGCGGGCCGAGGCGCTTCGCGCTCAGGGGCGCACGGTCGTCTTCGTGGCGGCGGCCGGCGTGGTCCAGGGCCTGCTCGGGGTGGCCGACGAGGTCAAGCCGACGACGGCGGCCGCGATCCGCGCCCTGCACGCCGACGGCGTGCGCATTGTCATGCTCACCGGCGATTCGCGCACGGCGGCGGAAGCGGTTGCGAAGACGCTCGGCATCGACGAGGTCGAGGCCGAGGTCCCGCCGGAGGGTAAGGGCGCCGTCGTCAAGCGGCTGCAGCGCGAGGGCCGCAAGGTCGCGATGGCCGGCGACGGCATCAACGACGCACCCGCGCTCGCGGCCGCCGACGTCGGCGTCGCGATGGGGACCGGCACCGACGTCGCGATGGAGTCGGCCGGGGTCACGCTGGTCAAGGGGGACTTGATGGGCCTCGCCCGGGCCCGCACGCTCTCCCGCGCGACGATGCGCAACATCCGGCAGAACCTGTTCTGGGCGTTCGGCTACAACTCGGTCGGCGTGCCGGTCGCCGCCGGCGTCCTCTACCCGTTCTTCGGCCTGCTGCTCTCGCCGATGCTCGCCGCCGCCGCGATGAGCTTCTCCTCCGTCTCCGTGATCACCAACGCCCTGCGCCTGCGCCACCTGAAGCTCTGATCGCGTCACGCCCGCTCGGCACGGCCGTATGATCTCCCGCGGAGGGGATCGCGTGCTCCACATCTTCGTCGACGCCGACGCCTGCCCGGTGAAGGGCGAGGTCTACCGGGTGGCCGCGCGCTACGACCTCGACGTCACGCTCGTGGCGGGGTCCTGGATGCGCCGGCCCGAGAACCCGCGGATCGCGCTCGAGGTCGTCGGGGAAGGGATCGACGTCGCCGACGACTGGATCGCCGCGCACGTCGAGGGCGGCGACATCGTGGTCACCGCGGACATCCCCCTCGCCGCCCGCTGCCTCGCCCGCGGCGCCACCGTGATCGGCTACGCCGGCCCGCCGTTCACCGCCGCCAACATCGGCGACGCCCTCGCCACCCGCGGCCTGCTCGCCGAGCTGCGCGACCTCGGCGAGATGACCGGCGGCCCGCCGCCGTTCACGAAGCGCGACCGTTCGTCGTTCTTGCAGCGTCTCGACGAATCGATCAACGCCATCCGCCGCCGCGCGGCTGGAGAGGCCGGGGCTCGGGGTTCGGGGCTCGGGGTCCGCGAAGACTGAAGACGCAGGGCCAAGGCGCGGAACAGCGTGGCCAGTGTTCCGTGGTCCGGTTTCCCCGCCGGCTGCGCCGGCCGTAGGCCGCGCGGCCTCAAGCCCCTCGAACCTCAAACCCCTCGAAAATGAGAAGCTCCACGACAGGCAGGGCCTCCGAGCTTGGGGCGTGTAGCCGCGCCGCCGAGAGTGGGCCGGATGCAAGGCGGACGAGGCGGGAGGAGCGGAGCGTACCCGGAGGGTACGTGAGCATCCGATCCGCCGAGTCCAACGCCGCAGACGGTCCGCTATCG
>JAJXUY010000246.1:0-2423 GCA_021782525.1 Acidobacteriota bacterium
CGTCTCACCCGCCGTCATGATCTGGCGCTTGACGTTCCAGTTGAAGCCGTAGATCGCCTTGCCGCCGACGTTGATCTCGGCGGTGTACGGCTCGACGCGGGTCGTCTGCCCGGCCACGTTGTCCCACTTGTGGGCCGCCGGGTTCCAGACGTAGCCGCTGGTGTCCGGCGGCGCCGACTGGCTGCCTCCGCCGGGCTCGAGCTTCTGCAGCGTCAGCCACGCGTTGGTCGAGTAGACCGTGGCGTAGTTCGGCGAGAACGGGTAGGAGTACGGCACCGCCGGATCGGCGTCCGGGGCGCGCGCGCCCCACACCTCGTCGACGCCCTTGCCGCTGGCCCACCACATCTGGAACCCCAGCGCCCCCGTCGCGACTGCGAACGGCACCGTCTCGACTCGGACCACCGAGGAAGAGCTCCAGACGGTGGACTCGAGGTTGTCGCTCCAGTCAAGGTAGGCGGCCGTGACCGGCACGGCCGAATCCATGTGCGCCGCCTGCCAGACGCTCAACGGGTCCTTCTGCAGATAGATGCGTGAAACCTCGCCTGGCGGCGGGCACCCGGTAACCCCGGGGTCACAGGAGAGTTGCTCGAGCGTGATCGCGTCGATCCATCCATACCAGTAAGCCCCCAGGAGACTGAAGTCGAACCCGGTCGGAGGTTCGCGCAACGATAGCGTCGCGCCGCCGACCAGGATCACCGGGTAGGAGAGGTTGTTGCCGGTCGTCTCCTCCCCGCCGCCGCCACCACCGGGGACGCCCCCACCAGGACCGCCCTGGGCCTCGGCAGGAGCGATCACGAGCAACGTCGCAACTGCCAACACGATGACCGAACCGCACCAGATGACCGTTTTCAAGTTCCTCGATGACATCGTCTTCTCCCTTCCCTTATCCGGCCGGGGCCAAGAAACCGCACCAGTGCGCGGGGCCTCCAGCGTTCGACGTCGCTGCACCACGGTGAGTCCTGACGAGTGGCTGAAACCGAGCGGATCACAGCGGGCGTCGTAGGCTCATCCACCTCCTTTCAAGACACGACCAGCCGGCTGCGCTGGGCAGCGCGCCGGCCGGTTTCGCCGTTGGCTCGCCGGGACCGAGGCGACCAGGTTGAAGTCCCGACTCAACGCCTCCGGTGCGTGTCGTGTGGTTCCCGCGACGGCGTGAGGGGTCAGATCAAGAGGCGACCCCCGCGGCTCGCGGGGTGCGGTCGGGAGCGACCTCGGCTCATCTCCCTCATCTCTCCAGGCCGTCCCGCGGCGCCGCGCGGCGTCCGGGTACGACCGACCACCGAGTGGGGAGTGACCACCCTTCCGGACACCGCGCCCCCGCAGCTCCGGACCCCAGACCAGTAGCCTGTTTGCCTTGCCTCAAAACATAAGGCTCTGTCACGGCCGCGTCAAGGGTTCGGGATCCGGTGCGTACTCTGAGCAACTTCCTGGGACGAGACACTACACTGAGACGATGGCACGCACACTCAGGGGCGGTTGGGTCGCCGCGGCCGTCGTGGCCGGACTCGCCGTCGTCGTGACGGCGGCGACCGGGGCTCTCCGGGGCCTCGAACTACCGCTGCGTGACGCGATGGTGCGCACGCTGCCGCGACGCACGCCGGCGCTGGTCGCCGCCGTCGTCGTGGACGACCCCTCGCTCGCCTCGGAGGGAGCGTGGCCCTGGCCGCGATCGCGTCTCGCCGATCTCGTCCGCGCGGCGCGCGGCGCCGGCGCTCGCGGTGTCGTGCTCGACATCCTCCTCCTCGAACCCCGGCCCGGCGACGACGGCCTGGCCGCGGCGCTTCGCTCCGTCCCCTCGGTGCTGGTCGCGACGCTCGACACCCGCGGCGCGCGCTGGCTCGCCCCGCCGCCGCCGCTGGCTGGCGCGGAGGCGGTGGCGCACGGGATGTTCGAGCTCGACCACGACGGCGTCCTCCGCCGGCTCGTCTCGACCAAGCAGAGCGGGGACGTGGCGCTGCCGGCCGTCGCGTTCGCGGCGGCGGCGCTGGCGACGCCGGAGTTCCCGATCCCGGTCGCGCGGGTTGTCCGGCCGGCTTTTCGCGCCTCGCCGCGGTCGGTGCCGGCGATCAGCGCAGCGGAGCTGTTGCACGGCCGGGCGGGCGAGGTCTTGCGCGGCCGCGTCGCGTTCGTGGGCCTGGCCGCCGCCGGCCTGGGCGACCGCGTGGTGACGCCGGTGACGCGCGGCCCCCTCCCCGACCCCGGCGTTCTGGTGCAGGCGGCCGTCACCGAGGCGATCGCTTCGGGGGACCTCCTTCATCCCGTCTCACCGCTGCTCGCCGGCGGTCTGGCGCTGGTCCTGGTGCTGGCGGCCGCGGCGGTGGCGCGGCTCGGCGGGTTGCGGCGGCTCGGCGGCGATGCGCTGCTCGTCGCCGCCCCGCTCGCCGCCGGCTTTCTCCTCCTTCGCCTCGCCGCCGTCGTGCTCC
>JAJXUY010000246.1:2433-4021 GCA_021782525.1 Acidobacteriota bacterium
CCGCGACGCTGGCGCTCCTTACCGTGCTCGTCGTCATCGCCCTGGAGGCGAAGAACGGCTTCGTGGCCTGGCGCAGCGCCGGTGCCGCCGGGGCGACCCTCGCCGCCGCCGCCGGCGGCGACGTCCCGTCCAGGCGCGACTCGCTCGAGGGCCGCCTCGGCACCGTCGAGGAGCTGGCGACGGCGGCGGCGCACCGCCGAGTGGCGGACGAGGAAGCCCGGCGGGTGATGGTGCACGAGCTGAGGACGCCGCTGACGTCGGTCCGCGGGCTCGGGCAGATGCTGCGCGACCTCGACCTCTCCCCGGACGAGCACCGGCGCGCCACCAGCCTCCTCGTCGGCGAGACCGACCGGCTGCAGGCGATGATCGAGCACCTCGCCGAGCTCGAGCGCCTGTCGCGCCGTCCGTTCACCGCCGCGACCGCCGTGGACCTCTCCGCGCTGGTTCGCGACCGGGCCGAACTGCTCGGCCGCGGGCACGGGCGCACGGTCGTCGCGGAGGTGGCGCCCGGCCTGCACGTGCGCGGCAACGCCGGCCTGCTCGAGCGCGTGCTCGACAACCTGCTCGGCAACGCGTTCAAGTTCTCGCCGGCGGGCACGGTCGTGGAGGTGCGGGCGTTCGCCGCCGGGAGCGAGGTCGTGATCGAGGTCCGCGATCACGGTTGCGGCGTCCCGGACGGCGAGAAGGAGACGATCTTCCGCCGCTTCGCCCGCGGGACGGCGGCGGAGGGCACCGAGGGGCTCGGGCTCGGCCTCGCGCTCGTGCGCGAGGTGCTAACGTGGCATGGGGGTCGGGTGACGGTGGCCGACCCGGACGGTGGGGGCAGCGTGTTCCGGGTGGAGATCCCGGCCGCACGGGAGGGCGAGGGCGGTGGCGAGGATCCTCGTCGTCGATGACGACCGCGGCATCCGCGAGATGGTGGCGCTCGCGCTGGAGAAGGCCGGCCACTCCGTGCGTCTCGCCGGGGGCGTCGCCGGCGCGCGGGTCGAGATCGAGCGCGAGGCGCCCGACCTCGTCGTCTGCGACATCTACATGCCCGGCCCGACCGGCCTCGACCTCCTCGCCGAGCTGCATCGCCGGCCTGCGCCTCCGCGGCTGATCCTGATCACGGCCCGTGGCACCGTCGAGACGGCCGCGCTCGCGGACCGTTTCGGCGCCTTCGACTACCTCGCCAAGCCGTTCGACGTCAAGGTGCTGCTCGAGCGCGTGGCCGCGGCGCTCGCGCCGCCGGCGGCCGGCGGGCCGGAGCCCGAGCCCGGGCCGGAGACGATGATCGTCGGCTCGCACCCGGCGATCGTCGAGGTCTACAAGGCGGTCGCCCGCGTCGCGCGCCTGAGCGTGCCGGTGCTGATCCTCGGCGAGACCGGCACCGGCAAGGAGCTCGTCGCGCGGGCGCTGCACCGGCTCGGCGCCGATCCGTCGCGGCCGTTCGTTCCCGTCAACTCGGGTGCGATCCCGGACACGCTGCTCGAGAGCGAGCTGTTCGGACACCGCAGGGGCGCCTTCACCGACGCCCACCGCGAGCGCCGCGGCGCGTTGGCGGAAGCGGCGGGTGGCACGGTGTTCCTCGACGAGATCGGCGACGTGT
>JAJXUY010000247.1 GCA_021782525.1 Acidobacteriota bacterium
GCTCATGGCTCACCTACGCTCTGCGCTACAGACTGTCTCTCTGACCACGGACCACGGACCACGGACCACGGACCACGTTCGTCACGGCATGCGGAACGCCGCTCCGGCCTGGTTGTACCCGACGCCGGAGCCGATCATCACCACGAGATCGCCGGAGTGGATCTTGCCTTTCGCGATCGCATCGTCGAGCGCCATCGGGATGCACGCCGAGCCGGTGTACCCCCACCGCTCCATGATCGTGTGCGTCTTCGTCATCGGCAAGCCGAGGTCGCCCATCACCAGCTCGATCGACGGCTTGCGCACCTGGGTGAAGACGACGAAGTCGATGTCGCCGACCGCGAAGCCGCCCTCCTTGGCGACGCGGCGGACCAGGCGGGGCCACCCCTCGTGGTTGATCTCGGGGGGGTAGCGATCGAGGATCTTGACCGTGGTGCGGCCGGCGTTGACCGATGCCACCGTCGCCGGCTCGTACGTGCCGCCGGAGTAGATCCCCCAGTGGCGGTGGTACTCGCCGCCCGCCTGCGACGCGGAGGCGACGAACCCCGGCGTCTCTCGCGGTTCGAGCACCGCGGCCCCGGCGCCGTCGCCGTAGAAGAAGATCATCGGGTCGTTGGGGTCGGTGAGCTTGTGCATCATGTAGACGCCGACCACGAGCACGACGTTGAGGCCGGGGTTGGTGGCGATCATGCCGGCGCCGATCGCGAGGCCGGTCGGGAACGACGCGCACGCGCAGCCGACGTCGAACGTGCCGGCGTTCGCGGCGCCCAGCTTGTGCTGCAGCACGACCGACGTCGCCGGCGTGATGTAGTCGGGCGAGTCGGTGCCGAGGATGACGAGGTCCACCTCCTCGGGCTTCCGCCCCGCGCGCTCGAGCGCCTGGCGCGCCGCCGGCAGCGCGATGTCCGAGGTCGCCCACTCGTCGGGGGCCCACCAGCGGCTGGTGATGCCGCTCGAGGCCTCCATCTTGTCGACGAACTCCGGCACGGCCGCGTCGAACCTGGCCCGCAGCTCGTCGTTGGTCACTTCGCGTTCGGGCAGGTAGCGCCCGGTGGAAACGATATTGGCGATTCTGGCCATGTGTGCCTCGATTCAGGTACCTGCCGTCACGAGCAGAAGGTCAAAGGGCAAGGGGAAAAGGGAAGAGGTGAAAGGGTAAAGGGAAGACGGCACAGCGAAGGGAAGACGTCACAGCGACGGTGGTCGGGCTTAGGCGTCGTCCTCATCGTCTTTCCTTTTCCCTTTACCCTTTTCCCTTTCCCCGCCGTTCTAGGTGCCGAGGACGATGCCGCCGTCCACCGAGATCACCGCGCCGTGCACGAACGCCGCCGCATCCGACGCAAGCCAGACGTAGGCGTTCGCGATGTCCTCCGGTTTCCCCAGCCGCCCGATCGGGGTGTGGGAGACCATCGCGTCGATCACCTTCTCGGGCATCGAGGCGACCATCTCGGTGGCGATGAACCCCGGCGCGACCGCGTTGACCCGGATCTTGAACTTCCCCAGCTCGCGCGCCCACGTCCTCGTCATCGTGATCAGGCCGCCCTTGGTGGCGGCGTAGTTGGTCTGGCCGAAGTTGCCGTACAGGCCGACCACCGAGGACGCCGAGAGCACGACGCCGCCGCCGCCCGCGACCATGTGCGGCACCACGGCGCGGGTGCACACGAACACGCCCTTCAGGTTCACGCCGACGACCGCGTCCCACGCCTCGTCGGTCATCGTCGAGACCACGGCGCCGTCCTTGACCTTGACCAGTTGGGCGTCACGCACGATCCCGGCGTTGTTGACCAGCACGTCGATCCGGCCCCAGCGGGCGACCAGCGCGGCCACCGCCGTCGCCACCGCGCCGGAGTCCGCGACGTTCACCTTGGTGAAGAACCCCTGCCCGCCCGCGCCCTCCAGCTCGTGGACGAGTTCCTCGGCCCTGTCCTCGCTCACGTCCCACGCCGCGACCCGGGCGCCTTCCTGCGCGAACCGGCGCGCCGTGGCCCGCCCGATCCCGGCCGCCGCCCCGGTCACGATGACGACTTTCCCCTGCAACCCAGTTTCGATGGACACACGTCCCTCTCTTTCCCTCGTGGAGCTCTCCGGCCTGACCCCTGACGCTGGACCCCGTCTCTTCTTTGGGGGCCAGGGCGGGGGTTCGGACCCCGGACCCCTGACCCCGGATCCCGGTCTCTAGAACGACCACCTCAAACCGACCTGGATCTCGCGGGCCGGAAGCGTGGCGCTGTACTTGCCGAACAGCGGGTTCGCTACGTACGCGGCCTTCGGGTTCGCGATCGTCGGTCCGGAGAGGTACTGCCCAGCGTTGACGGAGTTCACGTCGTAGTTGACGGTGTTGAACAGGTTGAACGCCTCGGCGATGATCTCGAGCCGGTTCGCGCTGCCGAGGTTGAGGGTCTTGGTCAGGCGCAGCGAGACGCTACGGTAGGCCGGCCCCTCCTGGGCGTTGCGTCGCACGCCCGGGGCGCGGTCGGAGTTGTAGCCGTCGCCGTTGTAATCGTAGCCCAGCCGCTTGGTCCATGGCTGGCCCGCGCCGTACTCGAGGATCGGCGCGACCGTCAGGTTCCAGCCCACGTTGAACACACCGGAGACGACGAGGTGGTAGCGCTCGTCGGACTGGCTGCGGCCCCACTCGCCTTCGGGGTCGGCCGGGTCGTTCGGGTAGCCGGAGGTGTAGGCGGGGCTAAAGTCGTCGGAGAGGTTCTTCTTGTCCGCGATCGTCAGCGAGGCGGTGATCAGGTTGCCGCCCCTGAGCGTGCCGTTGAGGCTGAGCACCAGCGCCTTGTACTCGGAGTGCCCGTCGTTGGTGTAGGTGGCGATGTTGGTGTAGGCGGGGTTGATGCGCTTGTGGGTTGCGTTCCCCGTCCAGTTGGTGTCGGTCACGAAGATCTCATCGTGGCCCTTGTCGTAGATCGCCTCGGTGTCGAAGAACAACCCGGTGTTGCCCAGTCGCGTCGTCCAGCCGAGGGTGGCCTGGTCCGCGTACGGGCTCTTGTAGTCCTTCGCGAGCATCGTGATCGACGGAGGCAGCGGGATGCCTGTGGTGCTGAGGTGGTTGGGATCCAGCCAGGTCGCGCTCGGTAGACCGAACAGGATGCCGCTGACCCGGGTGTAGAGCGTGCGGCCGGTGAAACCGTTCTGCTGCAGCTCGGTGAACGCCGGCACCAGCAGGAAGCGGCCGGTGAAGCGGCCGATGCCGCCGCGGATGAGGTTGCGGCCGTCACCGGTCAGGTCCCAGTTGAAGCCGACACGCGGCTGGTAGTTGTTGTAGTCGCGCTTGCGCCCGTTGGGCACCATCGGAGAGTGGAAGTCGGGGTTGTTGCCGTTCGTGTCGAGATCCCAGCGCAGGCCGTACTCGAGCGTGAAGTTGGGCGCGGCGTGCCAGTCGTCCTGGACGAACAGACCGATCAGGTTGGTGTTGAGCTTGACGTCGGCGGAGCCGACGCCGTAGAGGTAGGAGATCGGGAACGCACGGGTGTCGTTGAGGTAGAGGATCGTCCCGTTGGAAAACGTGGGGATGCTCGACTCCTCGTTCACGCGTTGGAACGAGAACCCGGCCTTCCACTCGTGCTTGTCGCCGTACATGTGGGCGGTGTCGCGGATCTCCCACTGCGTGCCCTTGCCGAGGATGTCGCCGGTCGTGTTGGTGCCGGTCTTGAGCGTGTTGCCCGCCGAGAACCACTCCTCCGGCGCCGTCGAGTTCGTCGGCTCGTCGTACTTCCGGCCGCCGACCTGGACGTAGAGCTCGTTGAGATAGTTCGGGCTCGGGGCGAGGGTGTGCTGCAGGGTGAGGTTCCAGTTGTCGCGGTTGAGCTGGTTCCCCCACGACTGGTCGGAGACGCCGCCGACGTGGAAGTTGTCCTCACGGTAGCGCTCGTAGGTGAACTTGCCGGTGATCCGCTGGCTGTCGGAGACCGAGTGGTCGATGCTGGCGAACGTCATCATCTGGTCCCACGGGTGGGCGATGTCCTTCGCCTGCGAGGCGAACGCGCCGCCCGGCCGGAACAGCAGCGGCAG
>JAJXUY010000248.1 GCA_021782525.1 Acidobacteriota bacterium
GCCTCAGGCTGCACGTGGACGCTTCGATCATCTGGCCCTCGACCCCTTTCGCTCGCTGCGGTTGCGCGATCGGACGCTGGTACGGGCTGTGGGAACACGAATCTGGTCGTGGAAGATAGCAAGGATGCGACTGAAAAACAACAGAGCTATGCATTTGTCACGCGGGCGTGCCCGTGGTTTAAGATGTCGATAAGATCACTCAGGTGTGCGATGTCTGGAGAGCGGACTCCCGATCTCCTGTTGGCGCTCCGAAACGCTCGTGCGGTCGATCGCCGCGCCGCAGGGTTCTGCGCCCTCGCGAGGGCGGGCGCTGAGCGCCTGCTGGTGTGCGCGATGTCGGCGCAGCGTTCTCACCGGCAAGTGGGCCAAGGGCGTTGCCTGCCCGGGATGAGGCCGTGATTCCCGTCGGCGCCGACGATCCGGCCCGGGAGGGCGGGCGGCTCGGTCGCGGCCTGCGCGCCGCCGTGGGCCTGAGGATCCGCCGCGAGGAGCGCTCTCTCACGATCCTCTTCTTCGTCTACTTCTTCCTCCTCATGGCGAGCGAGTACGCGGTCAAGAGCGTCCGCCAGGCGAGCTACATCGACATCGTCGGCGCCCAGAACCTGCCGTACGTCTACCTGCTCCTCGCGCTCCTCTCGTTCCCGGTGCTCCTCCTCTACTCGAGACTGACGCGGCGCTTCGACGACTTCACGCTGATCGTCGCCTTCGCGCTCCTGCGCGTCCTCGGTCTGGTGGCGTTCTTCTGGTTCTTCGGCCACGCCAGGGGCTGGCTTTTGGCCTTCGCTTTCTACCTCTGGACCACGCTCGGCTTCGGGGTGGCCGTCTCGCAGTTCTGGTCATTCGCCAACGGCGTCTTCGACGCGCGGCAGGCGCGACGCCTGTTCGCGTTCGTCGGGGCCGGAGGCCTCCTCGGCGGCGTCCCGGGCGGCCAGATCGCCCGACTCGTCACGGCCTGGGCCGGAACGCGGTACACCCTGCTCGCCGCCGGCGTGCTCCTGCTCGTCGTCGTCGCCCTCGTGGTGGCGATCAACCGGACGCGACCGCGCGCCGAGAGCGACGACGCGCGCCAGCGCCGGCTGCGAGCCCGGCCTGAGAAGGTCGGGTTCGAGGTGCTCCGCGGCTCGCGCCTGCTCGGCCTGATCGCCGTCCTGATGCTGCTCATGGTCGTCGTCTCCCAGACGGTCGACCTGCAGTTCAACTGGGTCGTGCAGCAGCACACCACCACCCTCGACCAGCGCACCCGCGTGATGGGGAACCTCTTCACCCTCATGGGGGTGATCGGCTTCGTCTTCCAGCTCGCCTTCACGCAGCGCATCCACCGGGTGCTGGGGGTGGGTTTCGGCATGCGCGTGCTGCCCGCCACGGTCGGCGTGACGACCGTGCTGCTCCTGCTCTCGTTCGGTCTGGCCCCCGCCGGCGTCCTGTTCTTCGCGTGGGTCCTGCGCCTGTCGGAGACGAGCCTGCGGCACTCCGTCGAGCAAGCGACGCGCGAGCTCCTCTTCCTGCCGGTGAGCCCGGATCTGAGGCGCCGTGCGCGGGGGTTCATCGACGTCTTCGTGCAGCGGCTCGGAGAGGGTGTGGGCGCGCTGCTCCTCTTCCCGGTCACCTTCGCCCTGATCGGGATGCGGCAGGTGGGCTGGCTCACGCTGGCCCTCGTGGCGGTCTGGCTGTGGGTGACGGTGGCGGCGCGGCGCGAGTACGTCGCAACGTTCCGGCGTGGCCTCAAGCCCGGGATCAGCGGCCGGCGCGCCGAGATCGACACCCGCGACCTCGCGACCATCACGACGCTGGTCCAGTCGCTCGGCAGCGCGGACCCCCGTCAGGTGATGCTGAGCCTCGAGATGTTGATGGCCTACGGCGAGGCGAGGCTCGTCAACCCCCTGCTGCTCCACCACCAGGACGCGGCGGTGCGGTGCAAGACGCTCGCGGCTCTCGCCGAGGCCGGCCGTGCGGATGTCATGCCGCTGATCGAGCAGCGGGTCACGGACGGCGACGCCGAGGTGCGCTGCGCTGCGATCCGCGCGGTGGCCAGCCTCAGGGGCGAGGATGCCGCCGCGGTGATGCTGCCCCGGCTCGCGGACGCCGATCCCCGGCTGCGAGCGGCCGCGGTGGCCTGCCTGGCCGGACACTCCGACCCGGCGGTGGCCGACCGGGCGCTCGCCACGCTCAACGGCCTGCTGGCGGACGACGACCCCGGTGTGCGGGAGGAGGCGGCCAAGGCGCTCGGCCAGATCGGGGAGCCGGCCGAGAGCGGATCGCTCGTCACCCTGCTGTACGACCGCGACCCTCGCGTGGTCCGCCAGGCGATCGCCGCGGTCCGCACTCGACTGGCGCACGACGGGGAGAACCCGATCTACATCCCCACCCTGATCTCGCGGATGGCGAACCGCCGCCTCAAACACGAGGCGCGCGGCGCCGTGGTCGCCTTCGGCGAGGGGGCGATCCCCGCGGTGGTGGCGTTCATGAACGACGGCGAGGAGGAGATCTGGGTGCGCCGGGCGCTGCCCAAGACGCTCGCAATGCTCGGCGGCGAAGCGGCGCTCTCGGCGCTCGCGGTCCAGCTCGCCGCCCCCGATGCGATCCTCCGCGGCAAGGTCATCGAGGCGATGGTCTCCTTGCGCTCCCGCCAACCCGCTCTGCGGATCAAGGCAGCTCTCGTCCAGCGGGAGATCCGGGCCGAGGCGATCCGCTATCTCAGAGCGGTCTCCGACCTGTGGGTGGTCGGGTCGATGCACGCCGCCCAACTCGAGGGCCCGGTGGCGCGTTGGCGGAGCGCGGGGCGGGTGCCGAGCCTGCTCCAGGAGGTCCTCGCGCAGCGCATGGCCGCAGCGGTGAAGAACGTGGCCGGCCTGCTCGAGCTGCTCTTCCCGCCGCGCGACGTCCGCGCGGCGTTCCGCAGCCTGTCGTCTCCGAGCGCGGGCCTGCGGGCCCAGGCCCTGGAGTACCTCGACAACACCTTGAGCGGCTCGCTGCGCCACGACGTCTTCGCCGTGATCGACGACGCTCCCGCCGACGAGAAGCTGCGCAAGGCCGAGCAGGAGTTCGGCGTGCCGATGGAAGGCCTGGAGCCGACGATCGAGCGCCTCATCCGGACCGACACCGACGCCGATCCGAGCGCCGTCGGTCTCGTCATCGCCGCGATGCATGCGGTCCACGTTGGACGGACCCGCGATCTGTACCCGCTCCTCCGGGAGATGGCGGAGCGCGGCGGCCACCCCCTCCTCAGCGAGACCGCAGCCTGGGTCCTCGCCCAGGAGGGTGGGCCGGCCGCCAGCCCTCCACCGCCGGTCGTGCTGGACGCCACGCCGGGACGATGACGCCCGGGTGAAGGGGAGACGCAATGGCTGCGATGGCGCACATCGAGATCATCGTCCTCTTCCAGAAGGTCGACCTCTTCACCTTCTGCAACGCCGATCAGCTGATCCAGCTCGCATCGATCTCGCACGAGTGCGCGCTGCGCGCGGGCGAGGTCGTCTACGGGCGGGGCGAACCGTCCGATGCCCTCTACTGCGTGGTCGACGGCACGGTGGAGCTGCGCAGCGAGGATGGCACGCGGCGCCTGGTCGGCCCGGCCGGGAGGTTCGGGGTGATCGACATCCTCAGCGGCCGGCCGCGCACCGCCGAGGCGGCGGCGGTCAGCGAAACCCGGGCGGTGAAGATCGACGCCGAGGACTTCTTCGATCTCCTCTCCAACAACATCGACATCGTGAAAGCGCTGTTCCGGCAGCTGGCCCGCCAGGGCGAGCCGCTCGCCGGACCGGAGGTTTGAATGAAACCGTCACGTCTCGTGCGCACGCTCCTTGCTCTCTTCGCCGCCGTCGCGCTGGCGCCGTGGCCCGCCGCCGGGGCGGCGCCGTGCCCGGCGGGGTCCACGGCCGCGGGGCGCGTCGTCGCCGTCGGCGACGTCCACGGCAGCTACGACGGGCTCGTCGAGATCCTCACGGCGTCCGGCCTCGTCGATCAGGGCCTGCACTGGTCGGGCGGCGACGCGACGCTGGTGCAGATCGGG
>JAJXUY010000249.1 GCA_021782525.1 Acidobacteriota bacterium
CGACGACCGTGCCCGACGGCTTCACCGCGTACGGGTGCGACTCGGAGCCGACGTAGACGGCGCCGATGTCGCGCGGGTCGATGCCGGCGCGCGCCAGCGCCCGCCGGGTGGCGGTCACCGACATCGTGATGGTGTCCTCGTCCCGGGCGGGCACCGACTTCTCGTGCAGGCCGAGCCCGCGCTCGTAGGCGGCGGCGTCCGCGCCCCAAACCGACGCGATCTCGGCGAGGCGGATGCGGCGGCGCGGGATATAGGCGCCATAGCCGACGATGCCGACCTTCATGAGTGGCCTCCCCCTGGCGGTGGGCTTCACGGCGTCCACGGCAGGATGCGGGCGTGACCTTAGCGCATCGCCGAACACCGCCGCAAGGGGGCGCGAGAACGGCTAGACTGTCGCGGGGGGTGCATGAGGGGCACGCTTCGCATCGGCAACGGCCAGGGGTTCTGGGGCGACAGCATCGATGCGCCGCTCGAGCTCGTGCGCCGCGGCCCGCTCGATTATCTGGGGCTCGATTACCTGGCCGAAGTCACGCTGTCGATCATGATGCGACAGCGGCTGCGCGACCCGCACAAGGGGTTCGCGTCCGACTTCATCACGCTGCTGCGACGGGCGCTGCCGCTGATCGCCGAGCGTGGGGTCAAGGTGGTGACCAACGCCGGCGGGCTGAACCCGGCGGCGTGCCGCGACGAGGCGCTGCGCGTCGCGCGAGCGCTCGGGATCGCCGGGCTGCGCGTCGGCGTGGTCGAGGGCGACGACCTGCTGCCGCACGTCGACGAGCTGCTGGCGGCGGGGTGCCGCCTCGAGCACATGGAAACGAAGCGCCCGCTCGTCGACGAGCGTGCCAAGGTCCTCTCGGTCAACGCCTACCTGGGCGCACGGCCGGTCGCCGAGGCGCTCGCCGGGGGCGCGCAGATCGTGCTCGCCGGGCGGATCACCGACACCTCGCTGGCGCTCGGCCCGCTCGTGCACGAGTTCGGCTGGGCCGAGGACGCCTGGGACCTGCTGGCCGCCGGGACGATCGCCGGCCACGTGATCGAGTGCGGCGCCCAGGCGACCGGCGGCAACTACACGCGCTGGTGGGAGGTCCCCGACCTGTGGGACGTCGGCTACCCGGTGGTCGAGTGCGACCCCGACGGGAGCTTCGTGGTCACCAAGCAGCCCGGCACCGGCGGGCTGGTGAGCGTCGGGACCGTCGCCGAGCAACTCGTCTACGAGATGGGCGACCCGCACGCGTACATCACACCCGACTGCGTCGCCGACTTCGCCTCGGCGCGGCTCGCGCCGGCGGGCGAGAACCGGGTGCGGGTGAGCGACATCCGCGGCGCGCCGAACACCCGCTTCTACAAGGTGTCGGCGTCGTACCGCGCCGGGTGGAAGGCGTCGGGGCAGCTCACGGTCTCTGGGCCGCGCGCCGTCGACAAGGCTCGCCTCGCCGCCGAGATCGTGTGGAAGCGCCTCGCCCGCGCCGGGGTGCGCTTTCCCGACGCGGACCGCGTGACCGAGATCATCGGGGCGGGCGCCTGCCACCCCGGCCTCGGCGAGCTCTCATCCGACCCGCCCGAGGTGGTCCTGCACCTCGCGGTGCGCGGTGAGGACCGTGCAGCGGTGAGCCGGTTCGGCTACGAGCTGGCGCCGCTGGTGACCTCGGGACCGCCCGGTGTGACCGGTTTCGCCGGCGGCCGCCCGAAGGCTCAGGAGATCGTGGCTTACTGGCCGGCGCTGGTGCGCAAGGAGCTCGTCGACCCGCACGTCCGGGTGACCGTCGAGTCGTCCTGAGCGGTCCGTCACGGCGCCCGAGAGGGCGCACCGGGGCTTATGCTATGCTCCGCGCTCGCGGCCGCGGTCGGGACCGCATGAGGTGCGTCTCGTGAACCTCCAAGAGCTGATCCTCTCGCTCTCCCGCTTCTGGAGCGAGCAGGGATGCGTGATCCAGCAACCGTACGACATCGAGGTCGGTGCCGGCACGATGCACCCGGAGACGTTCCTGCGCGTGCTCGGGCCGGAGCCGTACCGGGTGGCGTACGTGCAGCCGTCGCGGCGCCCGGCCGACGCGCGCTTCGGCGAGAACCCGTTCCGCTTCGGCAAACACCTACAGATGCAGGTGATCCTCAAGCCGTCGCCGGACGACGTGCAGCAGCTCTACCTCGCCTCGCTGGCGGCGCTCGGCATCGACCCCGGGCTGCACGACGTGCGCTTCGAGGAGGACAACTGGGAATCGCCCACCCTCGGCGCCTGGGGCGTCGGCTGGCAGGTCCTCCTCGACGGGATGGAGATCACGCAGTTCACCTACTTCCAGCAGGCCGGCGGGATCGAGTTGAAACCGATCGCGGCCGAGATCACGTACGGCCTCGAGCGCATCGCGATGTTCCTCCAGCGCAAGGACGACGGCTTCAAGATGGTGTGGGGCGGCGGGCTCGAGTACGGCCAGATCCGCCACCAGGACGAGGTCGAGCTGTCGCGCTACGCGTTCGACCTCGCCGACGTCGAGATGCTGCGCCGCCACTTCGAGGACTGGGAGCGTGAGGCGGGCCGCTGCCTCGAGCCGGAGGAGCCGCTCGTCGTCCCCGCGCTCGAGGCCGCGTTGAAGATGTCGCACCTGTTCAACCTGATGGACGCGCGCGGCGCGGTGGCGGTGACCGAGCGCGTGGCGCTGATCGGGCGGGTGCGCAAGATCGCCGTCCGCGGCGCCCGCGCCTACGTCGAGCAGCGCGAGCGGCTCGGGTTCCCGCTCGGGCGGGTCAACGGCAACGGCAAGACCAACGGGGCTCCGGCGGCGGGGAAGGCCCCCAAGGGCGGGTCGCGATGAGCGCCGAGTACCTGCTCGAGCTGCTGTGCGAGGAGATCCCCGCCAACGCCCTTCCGGGCGCGCGCGCCGAGCTGCGCGCCTCCTTCGACGCCGAGCTCGCGGGCGCCGCGCTCGCCGGTGCGTCCGTGAGCGTCTACTCGACCGTCCGCCGCCTGGCGGTGCACGTCGCCGGGCTCCCCGCGCTGCAGCCGGACCGCGAGGAGGAGGTGACGGGGCCGTCCGTCAAGGCCGCGTTCACGGCCGACGGGTCGCCGACACCGGCGGCGACAGGGTTCGCCAAGGGACAGGGCGTCGGTGTGGACGCGCTGCGCGTCGTCAAGGGAGCCAAGGGCGACGTCATCGCGGCGACGAAGCTGTTGCCCGGGCGGCCCGTCCCCGAGGTGCTCGCCGAGATCACCGTGCGGGTCGTGCGCTCGCTCCATTTCCCCAAGACGATGCGCTGGGGGAAGGGCGAGCACGTCTTCGTGCGGCCGCTGCACAACATCCTCGCGCTGTTCGGGAGCGGGAAGCTCACGACGCTGGTGCCGGTGGAGCTGTTCGGGGTCGTCGCCTCGACGGGGACGTTCGGCCACCGCGTGATGGCGCCGGCGCGCGTCGAGCTCGAGGGCGCGGCAGGCTTCCCCGCGTACGCCGAGCGGCTGCGCGCCGCCGGCGTGGAGATCGATCCCGAGGCGCGGCGGACCACGCTCGAGGCGGCCGCGCACCGCCTCGCAACCGAGGTGGGTTGCGAGATCCGGCCCGACCCCGAGCTGCTCGCCGAGCTCGTCGAGCTCGTCGAGCACCCCGGGGTGCTGCGCGGGGAGATTGCGGAGCGGTTCCTGCAGCTGCCGGAAGAGGTGCTCGTCACGACGCTGCGCCACCACCAGAAGTGCCTGGTGCTCACGCGCGCGGGGAAGGTCGCACCGTACTTCCTGGCGGTCAGCGACCGCGCCTCGGACCCGCAAGGGCTGATCCGGCGCGGCAACGAGTGGGTCGCCGGCGCGCGCCTGACCGACGCCGCGTTTTTCTTCGAACACGACCGCAAGCAACCGCTCGCCGCGCGCCGGCCGGCGCTCGAGAAGGTCCTGGTGCACCAGAAGCTCGGCACGTTCGCGCGCAAGAGCGAGCTGATCGCCGGCCTCGCCGCCGAGCTCGCCGCGACCGCCGGGACGGCCGTGGACGGCGACGCGCTGCGGCGCGCCTGCGAGCTGGCGA
>JAJXUY010000250.1 GCA_021782525.1 Acidobacteriota bacterium
CGAGGGGCGCGGTGGCATGCACTGGCGGCGTGGTGGGCCGAGGAGACCAGCGCCAGCGAGCGCGCCGGCATCGAGCTCCCTGCCGCCTGCGGCGAGCTTCCCGGACGGCTCGCGGCGCGCTGCGCCCTGGTGGCGGCGCAGGCGGCCCGCCGCCGGGGCGACCGGGTCGAGCAGCGCCTGCACCTCGAACGCGCCGCCGCGGCCTCGCCGCCGCTTCCCGAGGCCGAGGTCGAGCTCGCGGCGTGGCACGGGCCGGAGGCGTTGCGGCGGCTGCCGCGCCGGCGCGGGGGCGACCATGCGGCCCGCGTGCTGTACCTCCTCGCCCTTGCCGCCCTCGACCGCGGCAGCCCGCCCGCCGCGATGACCGGTCTGCGCGCGGCGCTGCGCGCAGCCAGCGGGCAGGACCCGCACCTGCTCGGCGAGATCCACGCGGACCTCGCGTGCGCGGCGATCCTCGCCGAGCGGCCGTGCGTCGCGGACCGCCACCTGGTGTTGGCCGAGGGGTTGCTCGAGCGCTGCGGTTCGCTGCGCGCGGCCACGGTCGTGCGCGCCAACCGCGCGGTGCTCGCCAACGACCGCCTCGACTGGCGCGCCGCCCGCGAGCTGACGCTGGCCGGCCGCCGGCTGCGCGGCGAGGTGGACGACGCCGGCACGTGGCTGTTCGAGATGGAGTTGACCCGCTCCGATCTGGCGCGCGGCGATCTTGCGGCCGTGCAGGAGCGCCTCCCCCGACTCGGCGAGGCGGTGAGGAGGTTCCCGGATCACCCGGTCCTCGCGCAGGCGTTTGCCGGCCTCGCGGCCCATCACGCGCTCGCACTCGGCGACCTGCCGGGTGCGCTGGCATCAGCCGCCGCCGCCGAGGCGGGCGAACGCGACCTCGTTTGCGCCGTGGGCGATGCCGATCTCGGACGGGACCCCGCGGTGGGGCTGCCGCGACGTTGGGGCGTGACGGTGACGGCACGGCTCCTGGCGGGGCGGCGGCGGGGTGACGACGAGGGCGCCCGTGCCTTTCTGGAGCAGGCGCTCGAACGCTGGCCAGCCGAGGCCGCCGTCGGTCTGGCACGGTTCGCGGCCGTGCTGGTGCGCCGCGGCGAGCAGCCCGGCACGGCGTGGGACGAGGCCGCCCGTCGCGCCGAGAAGGCGCTCGCGGCGCGCGATCTCGGCGGCTGGGGCGAGGTGCTCAGGAGGTCGTTCGGGGCCGACCCGGCGCGAGTCGTGCGCGCGCTCGACGGGATCGTCAATGCGGGGACCGATGCGTGCCGCCCGGCGCGCCTGGAGGCGTTGGCGCGAGCGCTGGCGCAGCCGTTCATCGAGGTCGAGCGCGGCGGCGAGCTGGTCGGGCGCTGGGGCGAGGTCGGGGCGGCCGGCCTCACGGTGGCCGTGGGGGGCGTCACCGTGCGGGCCGGTGGGCCCGAGGAGGCGTTGGCGAAGGAGGCGCTGGCGATGGTGGCGAGGTGCGTCGGCGGCGCGGCGGCCGGCGCCGCCGGCGAGACCGGATCGGCCGGCGGCGGGTTGCAGGGCTCCAGCTCCGCCCTGGCGGTCGTGCGGGCCGAGACCGCGCGCTGGGGCCCGCTCCCGCTCACCGTGCTGATCGCGGGCGAGCCGGGCACGGGCAAGGAGTTGGTGGCGCGTGAGCTGCACCGCGCCAGCGGGCGGCGCGGGGCGTTCGTCCCGGTCAACTGCGCGGGGATCCCCTCGGCGCTGCTCGAGGCGGAGCTGTTCGGCGTGGTGCGTGGCGCGTTCACCGGCGCCGACCGCGACCGCCCCGGCCTGGTCGAGGCCGCGGAGAGCGGGACGTTGTTCCTCGACGAGGTCGGCGAGCTGCCGCTCGAGCTGCAGGGCAAGCTCTTGCGCCTGCTGCAGGAGCGCGAGGTGCGGCGGGTCGGGGCGACGCGCCCCCGCACTGTGGACGTGCGCTTCGTCGCGGCGAGCAACCGGGACCTCAAGGCCGCGGCCGCCGCCGGAACGTTCCGGCAGGACCTCTACTACCGGCTGGCGGTGGCCGTGATCGAGGTGCCGCCGTTGCGCGCACGTCCGGAGGACATCGGGGAGCTGGCGCGCCACTTCGCCGCGCGCTTCGCCGCCACGCTCGGCCGTCCCGGCGCCAGGCTCGCTCCGGCCGCGGTCGAGGCGTTGCAGGGCGCGTCGTGGCCGGGCAACGTCCGCGAGCTGGAGTCGGCGGTGGCCCGCGCCGTGGCCGCGGCATCACCCGGCGAGGTCCTCGGCCCCGACCGGTTTCCCGGCCTCGGCCCGCCTCGCGACGGCGGTCCTCTGCCATGTTGGCCGGTGGCGCTGGCGTCGTTTCGGCGCGGCTACTTCACCGAGGTGCTGCGCCAGGCGGGGGGCAACCGGAGCCGGGCGGCCCGGCGCGCCGGGGTGTCCCGCCAGACGCTGCTGTACCATTTGAAGGAAGCGGGGCTCCGCGGCAGGGAGTCCGAATGACGGCGCATCCTGCACACACGGCGATAAAACGTTGCTTCTGCAATTAGTTGCCCTCCTCCCGGCTGCGGCGCGACCCGATCCGGAGGCGGTGGGTGGGCCGGTCCCGGGGGGGTGGCGGCGAGCCGGGAGTAAAAAAGTGGCGGGCTTGGGAGCCCGCCAGGATGAAGGAGGAGGTTGGATGCGTGCGTTCAGGTCGTGGCCGTGATCCCTGACCGCACCCATCCTTAAGCAAACCCCATGCCAGGAGCGCCCGTATGGTCGGAGTTCATCGCGCAACTCTCGCAGTTGCCGGCCGAGGCTGTCTCCGTGACCGAGTGCGAGCCGCTCGCGCCTCACACCACGCTGCGGATCGGGGGGCCGGCCCGGGCGGTCGTCCGCTGCGGCCGGCACCGTGCGGTGGCCGCGACGGTGCGCGCCGCAGCGCGCACCGGGGTGCCGTGGCTGCCACTGGGCCTTGGCGGCAACGTGCTGATCCCCGACGAGGGACTCGAGGCCGCCGTCGTCGTGCTGGTGGGCGAGCTCGCCGCGGTCACGGTCACCGGCACGCGACTGCGCGCCGGCGGTGGGGCCAGGCTTGCCGCGGTCGTGCGGGCCGCGGTGGACGCCGGTTTGGCCGGGATCGAGTGCCTCGGTGGCATCCCCTCGACGCTCGGCGGTGCGCTCGCCGGCAACGCCGGTGCGCACGGTCAGGAAATCCTTGACGTGCTGGATGTTGCGGAGGTCGTCGAGAGCGACGGTGAGACGCGGAGGTTGGCACGGCGGGAGATCGAGGGAGGGTACCGCTGGAGTGTCCTCGGGGTTGGACGGGTTGTCACCTCGGCCGAGCTGGCGCTCTCAACCGCCGATCCGGCGGCGCTCGCCGAGCGCAGCCTGGCCGCGCGCGAGAAGCGGCGCGCTGCGCTGCCGGTCGAGCCGTCGGCCGGCAGCGTGTTCCGCAACCCCCCGGGCGACCACGCCGGCCGGCTGCTCGAGCTGGCCGGGTGCAAGGGCCTGCGGTGCGGCCGCGCCGAGGTGAGCTGGCGGCACGCGAACGTGATCGTCAACCTCGGGGAGGCGACGGCGGCCCAGGTGCGGGCCCTGGTGGCGACGATGGCGGCCCGCGTCCGCGACCGGTTCGGGATCGAGCTCCGGCTCGAGCTGAAGATCCTCGACCGCGAGGGGCGGATCGTCACCGATCCCGAGGCGGCGCTTGCATGAAGCGCTCCCGTGTGGTAGAAATCCGCCCGCTGTCTACGACGGAGCTCATGAAGGAGATCACCGCATGAATATCGAACAGAAGGTCAAGGACATCATCGTGCAGCAGCTCGGCGTCGACCCGGAGAAGGTGAAGCTCGAGGCCTCGTTCGTCGAGGACCTGGGCGCGGACTCCCTGGACACGGTCGAGCTCGTCATGGCGTTCGAGGAGGAGTTCGGCGTTGAGATCCCCGACGACGAGGCGGAAAAGATCCGCTCCGTCGGCGACGCTGTCAAGTATCTCAAGGAGCACGTGAAGGAAGCGTGATGGTGCGCCGGGTCGTCGTGACCGGCGTGGGTCTCGTCTCG
>JAJXUY010000251.1 GCA_021782525.1 Acidobacteriota bacterium
ACGCCCACGGCTTCACGCGCTTTCCGAGGTCGTACTTGATCGAGGGCACGACGCAGATTGGAAAGTCGCCGGCGATGCCACCGCCGATCTGAAAGAAGCCGACGCCGGGGCCCTGCGACAGCTCGCGGTAGCGGTCGTAGAAGTCGGCCATGTACTCGATGCCGGATTTGACGATGGCGGCGCTCACCTCCCCCGACTTCACGTAGGAGGCGAAGATGTTCCCGAACGTCGAGTCCTCGTGCCCGGGGACCACGATCGGCAGGTTGGCCCGCGCCGCAGCCAGCAACCAACAGGCGTCGGGATCGCCCTCGTAGGTCTTCTCGTCGATCGCCTGGATGAGCTCGTAGAAGTACTCGTGCCAGAACCGGCGCTCACCCCCGGCCGTCGCGCGCTTCCACGTCGGGACGATGATCTTCTCGACGACCCGGAACGCCTCGTCCTCGGGGATGCTGGTGTCGGTCACCCGGCGCATGCGGTCCGCGAGGATCTTGGCGTCGTCCTGCTTGCGGAAGTAGCGATAGTCGGGGAAATCCTGGTAGCTGTGGTGCGCAACGAGCCGGAAGAGCGACTCCTCCAGGTTGGCCCCGGTCACCGAGAGCCCGTGGATCAGCCCCGCCCGAATCGCCGGGGCGAGCGTGATGCCGAGCTGCGCCGACGACATCGCGCCGGCCACGGCCCAGAACATCTTCCCGCCGCCCTCGATGTGCCGCCAGTACGCCACCAGCGCGTCGCGCGTCGCCCGCGCGTTGAAGTTCGTGTAGTTCGCCAGCACGAACTCGAGCACGGGCAGGCCACCGCTCCTGGCGACAGCCGCCTGCGACCTTGAGCCGACTCGCGGCTGGCGCCGCGGATGTGAGCGCTTGGCTTCGAGCATTTCGATCTTCCTCGCCACCAAACCGGAGGATACGGGGGCCGCGGGCGATGTCAAGCGCAACGCATCGCGTACGCACGAGCCGGCCCCCCACGCAGACGCAACCTCCCGCGGCCGACCCGTCCTGGGCCCGGCCGAGACGGTTAGCCTGGCGGTACGCGGCCTTTCCCCTCTCTCGTGACCTCGGCGGCAGGCGATGGAGGCCCCTGCACCTGGTTGGCCGCCTGGTACACGATCCGGTAAGAGAACGTCCCCTCCCGCGGCGGGTGCACGTCGACAGCCTCCGTCGCCACCGTGGGGCCAGCGATGAAGAACCATCCCACCTCGCCCTCGACCTGTCGTTCAACCACGCTTCTCAATCCGGACGGGGGCGCCGGGAACGTGATCACCACGCGGGGAAACGGTTCGCTCACCAGCTTCGCCACCGGCGCCGGCGGCCGTGGCAGATCGGGGCTGCCGACACGTACGGCGACAGCACGCGACGGCTCGCTGCGGTTCCCGGCCGCGTCGACGGCGACCAGGCGGTAGACGACCTGCTGCCCGGCCTCGACGAGGGTGTCTTCGAAGCTGCGCGCGCTGCCCGGGAGCGGGGCTCCGCTGGCGACGCCGGGCTCGGACGGTGTCGAGGCACGCAGGACGAGCAGCTGCGCCGTGTCACTGTCCGGAGGGGCCGGAACGAAGGTGAGCCGGACTGCGCCGCCGCTGCCATCGATCGCGGTGATGCGGGGGGGGCCGGGAGGCACGGTGTCCGGCAGTGCCGCCTCGACGACGGGGCTCGGCCCGCTTTGCTGGTTGTCATAGGCCACGGCCACGACCCGGTAGCGGAGGGTGCCGCCGGGGCTGGGCCCGATGAAGTCGTCGTAGCGTGGTTCCGCCGTCACCCGCGAATCCATCGTCACCCACTCGGGACCGCCCGGCGCCTGGCGCTCGACCAGGTAGCCTGCCACGTCGAACGCCACCGGATCCCACGTCAGCCGGACGCGCGTGGCCCCGACGTCGGCCTTCAACCCTGTCACCGTCGGCGGCGCCGTGCCGTTGCGTGGCACCGCCATCACCGGGTCCGACGGCGGTCCGACCTCGTCGTGCTGGCCCGTCGCTTGGATGCGGTAGAAGTACGGGGAACCGCCGCGGAGGCCCGGGTCCTCGTATGTCCCCGTCCCGGACGGAAGCGGCTGCGGCGTGATCACGGTGTACGGCCCGGCGGCCATCGTGCTGCGGGTGACCGTGAACCCCGTGGTGTGCGGGTTGGTCGCCGGGCTCCACGAGAGCTTGGCCGCGTTGACACCGCCCTCGGCGTGCAGGTCCTTCGGCGGGTCGAGCGCGGCGAGGTCCTTGACGTAGTACCGCAGGTCGGTCCACGACGAGCCCTGGCCGAAGACGTCCACGCTCTGCACGCGGTAGGTGACCTCGGCCTCCCCGGGCGCATAGTGGTCGACGTAGAGCGGCGTGCCCGTGACCCGCCCGGCCCCGACCACCAGAGGCCGCGGCGTGCGCAAGCCGACCTTCCCGTCGGGCCCAAGGCGCTCCACGGTGTATCCGACCACGGGTGGGTCGACATCCTTAGGCGCAACCGCCCAGGACAGCGCCACCCCGTCGCGCGACGTCGTGGCTCCGAGCGCGCCGGGTGGCGGAGGCGGCGGCGTCGGGCTCATCGGGTCGATCTCGCGCGAGGTGAAGACGGCCGCCGCCTTCCCTGTGGCATCGAACGCCGTCACACGATAGCTGCAACGCCGGGTCCCCGGCTGCAGATCGGTGTAGCGAACGCCGAGCGCCCGCCCGAACGTGAGGTCGGTCGCGGCGGTAAGCCCCAACACGATCTCGTTCGCCTTCTCCTGATCGGCGGGAAGCTTGGCGCGTCCGAGTTGCTCCTCGAACATCCGGAGCGCGTTCGCCTCGCGATCAGGTAGGGCCGCGACCGCCGCGGTGTCCTGCCCCGGCCTGAGCGCATCCGCGACGACCGTGGCCCGGCCGCCGGTCATCCGCTCGAGGCGCCAGCCGCCGGCCGGCCACCTCGATCCGGTGGGCAGCCAGAAGATCTCAACGGCCCCTGTCTGTGTCGCAGCGGCCCAGATCACGCCCGGCGCGGCCGTAGCCGCCCCCCCGTCACGACTGGGCGCGATCCACAGCAGCGGCAGCAACACCGTGAGCCCAAACACGCGATGTCGTTGGCTCATAGCGAGAAGTCTCCGCACACCTCAGGGTTCCATAACGGTATCGGGATCTCGACGCAGGCGTGGCAGCCGATCGCGACCGGCAAGGCAGAGAAGTTGATCCCGGCCGTGACGCCCACACCGATGCAGGCGTCGAAGGCGCACACCTCGGCCTCGAGGCCGGCGTCGGCGTGGCCCGAGATCGCCGGTGCCGGGGTGATCGCGAGGCCGACGTCGGCCCACCCCTTGACGTGCCCGATGCTGCACCCCAGGTAGATCGTCATCGAGCCGCCGGTTTCGAGCCCCTGGCTGCTCAGCATCAGGTAGGAGTCCACGTTCCCGAAGTTCAGGAGGGTCGCCTTGATCCGCGGGCCCTCCTTGGCGCCCGCGTGGATATACCAGTCGCCGCTGCCGAAGTGAAGCGCGACGGCTGCCGTCGCTTCGCTCGACCCGAGGTCGAACTTGACGACGTCGAGGAACGAGAGGCCACCCCAGAGCCTGCCGTCGAAGTCGCCGTTGGCCCACTGGAAGTAGCCGGCGAAGTCGCCGTTCCCGTCGTGCTGGTTCTTGAGCAGCCAGGCGTGGAAGTCCATCCGCGCGCCCACTGACGGGCTGATCGTGAGGTCGCCGTCGAAGGTGAACGCGAAGCCGCCGTCGGACGAGCCCACCCTCATCCCCGCCATGAACATGAAGTTCCCGGAGAAATCGGGCTGGGCGTCCTTGATGCTCCCGGCGTTCTTGAACGCGTCGAGCGGGAAGTTGTAGCCGAGACCGCCGCGCACCGCGTAGAGGAAGAGGTACGGTGGTACCAGCGGGGTGCCCGAAGGCCCGAGCGGGATCTGCGCGCGGGTCAGCCAGTAGCTCTTGCCGTTCTCGTAGCCGAGCAGGAACTCCGCCTTGACCGGTGGACCGCCGAACATCGCCAGGTCCACC
>JAJXUY010000252.1 GCA_021782525.1 Acidobacteriota bacterium
GCGGCGGCTACCGCCGCGGCCGCGACCGCACGCGCAGCTCGGCGCGCGCGCCCGCCCGCTCGGAGGCCACGGTGACGACGACCTGCGCCGGCACGATCGCGGGCGCCGTGGCGAGCGCGCGGTATCTCGCCGGCGGCACGCCCCAGAACGTCGCCTCCCCGCCGGCGTCGGTTCTCGCCGTCCATGTCCGGGACGCGCCCCCGCCGACGCGCTCCAGCGTCACCGTCACGCCCCCGCACGGCCGCCCGGCCCCGTCGAGGACCACCACGGTCACCGTGTTCTCTTCCTTCCCGACGGCGCCGCGTGCCTGGACGCGTCGCCTCCCGTCCGTCGCCGGGACGGCCGGCGCCGAGGTCAAGGGGGGCGGGGCGACGCTCATCCCGGCCGCCTCCTCGCTCGCGTGCGGCACCGGCGCCGCGGTCGGCTCGGTCGCGACGGCGTCGGCCGCCGTCGTGGCGCTCTCACCGTGGCGGCTCGCGGGGGCGGAGCTCCGGCGGGCGGGGACCGGCACCCGCAGCGTCTTGGATGCTTGCGGCGGCGCCATCGCGACCGCGGTCCCGGACGAGCGCGACGGAGCCGGGGCGGTGACCACGATGTCGTCGATGTGCACGACACCGGCGAGTGCCATCCACTTCCACACGTCGTCCGGTGGCACCGGGATGCGGGCCGCCACCATCCCCATCCCGAGCACGAGCAGCACGCACGCGGCGGCCAGCCAGCTCGGGTGCAGCCCCTCGACCGGCGGAGGCAGCAGCCACCGGCGTCGCGGGCGGACCGCGTGCGGGTCGAGGCGGACCGATTCCGGGATCTCGGCCTTGATGCGATCGGCCAGGCCGGGCGGCGGCTCCGGCGTCGCCTGCCCGGCGAGCCGCCGCGCGATCTCCCTCTCGCTGAGCTTGGTCATGACGCAACCTCCTGCAGCCGGGCGGCGAGCAGCCGGAGCGCGTGCTTGAGCCGCTTGCGCACGGCCGTCTCGCTGATCCCGTCCGCCTGCGCGATCTCGGCGACCGGCGCGTCGGCCCAGTACCTCGCGGCCACCGTGAAGCGGAGGTCGTCCGGCAGCGAGAGCACCGCCCGGCGCAGCCGCTCCTGGCTCTCGGCCGCGATCACCTCGTCGTCCTGCCGCGGCCCGCCGTCAGGAAGCGTCGCGCTCAGCCCCTCGTCGAGCGGCACCACCGCGTGCGGGCGGCGGACGTGGTTCAAGAACGTGTTGGTGGCGATGCGGTACAGCCAGGTGGCGAACCGCGACCGCCCGTCGAACGACCCGATCGCCGCCCACGCCCTGCGGTACGTCTCCTGGGTGAGATCGGCGGCGAGGTCGGGGTCACGGGTGAGCCGGCAGAGCAGGGTGTAGACGTTCCGGTAGGTGCGGTCGACCAGCGCTTCGGCCGCCGCCCGGTCGCCGTCGGCCAGGGCCGCGAGCACGGCTGGTTCGTCCGCCAGCTCCACCGGTCGCACCTCCCGTCCGCCCGCGCGCGTCGACGGCACTGCTTGCACGGTGCTCATGCCATTTAGACACAGAACGGCGGGAAAGCAAAACCGGCGCCGGGAAACCGGGCACCGCCGGGTGGCGGCGCCGGCCGGCCCGGTTTCGCTTCGGCCCCCGCGCGTGTCCAAAGACCGGAACCAGGGACCAGGAGGGAAGGGAGGCCGCCATGTTCGACACCACGCTCATCGCATCGAACCCGAGGCGGGAGGTGAAGAGGACGCTCGCGACGCTCCCGGCGGCGCTGGCCGTCCACGCCGCGGCGCTCGGCGTCGTCACGGTCGGCCAGCTCTGGGCCGTTTCGCCGGTGCTGGACCCCGACGTCGTCGTGGCACTGGTGGACTACCGGCCGCCGTCGCCGCCGCCCGCCAAGCCGAAGCCGCTGCGCGGCGACGGCGCCAACGCCGCGAAACCGACCCCTCCGCCCGAACTGGTCCAACTGCAGGTGGTCCCCCCGCAGCGCGCCACGGCGGGGCCTCCCGACCAGACCGGCCCGAACGACGGCGTCGACGGGAGCGACGACGGCAAAGGCAACAACCCAGTCGTCGGCGGTGTCACGTCGAAGCATGACCCGGAGCCCACGCCCGCCGTCGCCGACGACGCCCCGGTGCGGCCGGGCGCGGGGATCGTGCTGCCCGTGAACGTCTACCGCCGCGACCCCGTCTACCCGGAGCTGGCCCGGAAGGCCCACCTCCAGGGCGTGGTCATCGTCGAGGCGACCATCGACCGGCAAGGCAACGTGATCGAAGCCACCGTGCTGCGGGACGCCGGCCTCGGGTGCGGCGCCGCGGTCGTGGAGGCGCTGCGCAGTTGGAAGTACCGGCCGGCCACGCTCAACGGACGGCCGGTCAGCATCATCGTGACCGTGACCGTGACCTTCCGCCTCGCAGGAGGGATGTAGCGTGCGACCTCGCGCGGCCTGCTGGCGCCCGCGGCCGGCGGCCGATCGCGCCCGGCCGCCGCCTGCCGGACCTCGCCGCGCCGGCGACGGCGCGGCCGGGTCACGACAACTCTCGCGCAGGCCGTGCCGATCCCCGGCACGGCCTTTTTTTGCGGCGGCCGCTCCGGATTGCCAGGAGTGATATGCTGACGATCAGCTCTCACCCGCAAGGAGGTCTTCATGAGACCGACACCGGTGTGCGGCTTCGTTCTCGCGGTCGCGGCCGTCGCGGGCGCGGCCGCCGATGAGCTCGTCCTGCCCATCTTCGCCCTCAAGTGGCCGGGCAAGGCCGGCAACCAGTGGAGTTCGGAGATCTTCCTCACGAACCCCGGACCGGCGACGGTAAACGTGAGCACCGGCAGGTTCCTCCCCGGAACGCTCAAGGTCGACGTTCCCTGCTACCCGCCGATCGCCGCCTCCCAGCCGGTGCCCGCCTATTCGACGGTCGTCCTCTCCCCGCAAACTCTCGCCCTCGACCTCGGCTGCCCCATCGCAGCGCTGGGCGGTATGGCGTTCGACGCCGATGGCCCGGTGGTCGTCTCGAGCCGCATCGTGAACGACCGCGGGCTCACGCCCCCCGGAAGCATGCTCTCCGGGCTCGGCCAGGATCTCCCCGCGTTCGGGTCGGCCGACAGGGCGGCCCCGGGTTTCGTCTACCAGCTGCCCGGACTCGTCTGGAGTCCCGCTCCGTGCGGTCTGCCGGCGTTCGAGGTCTACCTGTACCTCGCCAACCCCGGCTCCGACCCTGTCGACGTGACGTTGCAAAAGTCCCGTGATGGACGGCCCGGCGACCTGGTCCTCAACGGGCGGGACGTGCCGACGCCCTTTACCTTGACCCTCCCGGCGGGGACGTTCCTGCAGCTGGCGGTTGAGCCGGGGGGTGCGTACCCGGCCGGCCTGTGCATGCCGTACCAGCTCGGAGACCTGTTCTTCACGGCAACCGGCGGCGTCGCCGTCGTCGCGTCGGTCGTGGACAGGTCCAGCCAGGATGCGCGGACGGTCCTCCCGGTGCGCACCGCGGAGTGAACCGGGCGCAGGTCGGCCGGTGTTGGGGGCGATCCTGCCTGGATGAGCTCTTCAACTCGATCCGTGGCTCGCAGTTTCGCCGGCCGGAGCCTGGCGTGACGCCGGCATCGCCGCCTTCCCCGGCGAGCCAAGCCACCGCTGTCGCGGTGCGGCGCGCGCGCCACCGTTTGTCAAGGCGACAGCCAGATCGTGCCACGATGCGGAGCTGACGCCGTCCGCTCCCACCAGGCCCCAACGCACGGTCCCCTCTCGTCGCGGCATTTCCCGGCGGGTCGCGACGTTGAAGCCGTCTGGTATGGAGAGGCGACCGGTGGCGGACCGACGAGGGGACGATGGCGTGAGCCCGGAGCGAGCTGTGGCAATGCAACGGCGGGCACGGAGAGACGCCGGCCGCCGTTTCGCGGCGTGTCTGATCGCGCTCGCCCTGGGGGCGGCGCCGGCCGCCGCGGCGGCCTCCCCGCCCGCGGCCCGGCCGGCCGTGGAGCGGGTCACC
>JAJXUY010000253.1 GCA_021782525.1 Acidobacteriota bacterium
TCTACCGCGAGATCGCGCAGGCGCTCACCGTGCTGCTGCCGGTGCGCAGCGTCGGCGTCATGGGCGACCAGCGCACCTACGAGAACGTCGCGGCGCTGCGCGCCGTGACCACCGAGGACTTCATGACGGCCGACTGGTACCGGTTCCCGCCCGACGTGCTCGATCGGGTGGCGCGGCGGGTGGTCAACGAGGTGCGAGGGATCAACCGGGTGGTGTACGACGTCACCTCGAAGCCGCCCGGCACGATCGAGTGGGAATGATGAAGAACGACGTGGTCGGTGGCCGGTGGCCGGTGGCCGGGCCCGCGGGTGGCGCGAACGCGGGGCTCGGACCACTGACCGCTGACAACTGACCACTGTCTTCAAAGCCGCCGGTTCAGCCATACCCGGCGGAGCTGCTCGGTACGCCATGCCGAGCCCCGGCGTTCGGGAGACGCCGGCACCTACAGGAGGTGGATATGGCGAAGCGTAGGGTCGTGATCATGGGAGCCGCGGGACGGGACTTCCACAACTTCAACTGTCTGTTCAGGGACAACCCGGAGGTCGAGGTGGTGGCGTTCACCGCCACCCAGATCCCCGACATCGAGGGTCGGGTGTACCCGCCGTCGCTGGCGGGCAAGCTGTACCCGAAGGGGATTCCGATCTTCCCGGAGAGCGACCTCGAGAAGCTGGTCAGGGAGAAGGCGATCGACGACGTCTGGTTCTCCTACTCCGACGTGCCGCACCAGTACGTGATGGACAAGGGCAGCCACGTCATCGCCTGGGGCGCCAACTTCGGCGTCTGTTCGGTGCAGCGCACGATGATCGCCTCGACCAAGCCCGTCATCGCGATCTGCGCCGTCCGCACCGGGGTCGGTAAGTCGCAGACCACCCGGTACGTGTCGCGCATCCTCAAGGCGATGGGGAAGCGGGTGGTGGCGATCCGCCACCCGATGCCGTACGGCGACCTCGCCATGCAGGCGTGCCAGCGGTTCGAGACGTACGCCGACCTCGACACGCACAAGTGCACGATCGAGGAGCGCGAGGAGTACGAGCCGCACATCGACAACGGCTTCGTCGTCTACGCCGGCGTGGACTACGAGATGATCCTGCGCGAGGCGGAGAAGGAAGCCGACGTGATCCTGTGGGACGGCGGCAACAACGACACGCCGTTCTACAAGCCCGACCTCCACGTCACCCTGGTGGACCCGCACCGTCCCGGGCACGAGCTGACGTATTACCCGGGCGAGTCCAACTTTCTCATGGCCGACCTGCTGATCATCAACAAGGTGCAGACGGCGGACCCCGTGAAGGTCGAAGAGGTGCTGGAGAACTGCAAGAGGTCCAACCCCAAGGCGCGCACGATCAAGTGCGCCTCGAAGATCACCGTGGACAAGCCCGAGCTGATCAAGGGCAAGCGCGCGCTGGTCGTCGAGGACGGCCCGACGCTCACGCACGGCGGGATGGCGTACGGTGCGGGGTGGTTCGCGGCCAAGAGCGCGGGCGCCTCGGAGATCGTGGACGCGAAGCCATACGCGGTCGGGACGATCGCCGCGACCTACCAGAAGTACCCCAACTCGGGGGCGATCCTGCCGGCGATGGGCTACTCCGGGCAGCAGATCGCAGACCTCGAGGCGACGATCAACGCCACGCCGTGCGACGTCGTCGTCGAGGGGACCCCGATCGATCTCACCCGCATCCTCAAGACGAACAAACCGATCGCCGAAGTGACGTACGAGCTCGAGGAGATCGAGCCGGGCGTCATCGAGGCGATGGTGCGCAAGGTGGTCAAGTAGACAGACGTGGTCCGTGGTCAGTGGTCCGTGATCAGAGGGGCGGAGAGGTCTTCCGCCCCTCTCTTTATCGACTCGGAGGGCGGGCGGCGCGCCGTGACATCCGGTCGGCGTTCTTGCTACGGTGAGGCGTGGACGAAGCCGAGACCGATCGTCTGATCCGACCGGCGCGAGCCGACGACCGCGCGTTCGTGCTTGCCGCCTTGCCCCGCCTGGCGGAGTTCGGGCCGCCGCCGTGGCGCCCGCCGGCCGAGCTCGCCGCGGGGGAGGCGAGGACGGTGGATGCGTTCTTCACCGCGCCGCCGCCCGGAGCGGTGATGCTCGTGGCCGAGAGCGGCGGCGGGGAGAGGGCCGGCTTCGTCTACCTGGAGCGGGTCCGCGACTACTTCACCGGAGAGGAGCACGGCCACGTCGGCATCATCGTCGTGGCGGCGGACGCCGACGGCCGCGGCGTCGGCGGTGCCCTGATGCGTGCCGCCGAGACGTGGGCGCGGGAGGCTGGTTTCCGCCGGCTGACGCTGACCGTGTTCGCGGGGAACCGGCGCGCTCGCGCGGTGTACGAGCACCTCGGCTACCGCGCGGAGACGCTGCGCTACGTGAAGCTGCTCGACTGACCCGGGCCTGCGGACGCACGGTCAGGTGGCGCCCCGGCAAAGACGCGTTGCGCCCCCGGGAGCACGGAGAACACCATCCCCGGCGGCTGGATCCATGCGGGGTTGCCGTCGAAGTGGCAGGGGAGCGGGACCGCCGTGGCGAGCTCGAGCCGGGAGAAGCGGATCCCGTGCGAGCCGGGCTTGTCGATCAAGGTGCCGCGGACGCCGTCGAGGAGGCGGACGAGGCGCAGCGGCACGCTCGTGCCGCCGACCAGGCACGCGTCGAGCAGCCCGTCGTCCGGGAGCGCGGCGGGCGTGAGGGGGAACCCACCGCCGGTCGTGACGCCGTTGTGGACCGCGAGGATCGTCATCGGGCCGCGGTAGGAGAACGTGCCGTCGGACAGGGAGATCTCGGGGCAACGGTAGCGGAAGAGGGTCCCGGCGGCGGCGCCGAGGTACGCCGCGATGCCGCGCACCAGCTTGATCGAGGCCGCGTTGACGTTGATCGCGCCGAGCAGGCCGATGCCGATCGCGTTGAGGACGACCCGGTCGCCGGCGAGGATCAGGTCGACCGCGCGCGTGCGGCCGTCCTGGATCGCCTGCGCCGCGGGTTCGAGGCGCAACGGCAGCCCGAGCGTCCTGGCGGCGTCGTTGCCGGTGCCGAGCGGAAGGATGCCGAGCGTGGCGCCGCCGGCGTCGTGGAGCCCCTGCACGACCTCGCAGATCGTGCCGTCGCCCCCGGCCGCCACGACGACCGTTTCACCGCGCCGGACCGCCTCCGCGGCGAGAACGGTGGCGTGACCGGGCGCTTCCGTGAAGACGGCTGGAGGGTCGAAACCCGCCGCCCGGAGACGGCGCTGCAGCGCCGGCCAGTGCCGTCCGAGGCGGCCGCCCGCGGCCGCCGGGTTGACGATCAGGATCACCCGCGGAGCATACCCGCAGGGAGCGTCGTTTGCCAGCCGCGAGATCACATGCGATCGAGACCGGCTCGCGACCGGTTATCATCGTCCCGTGGAGCCGGAGTTCGACGTCGTCGTGGTCGGGTGCGGCCCGGGGGGGAACGCGGCCGCGCACCGCCTCGCGGCCGGGGGCGCCCGCGTCCTGTTGCTGGAGAAGGAAGCGCTGCCGCGCGACAAGGTCTGCGGCGGCGGTCTCTCCGCGAAGACGCTGCGCGAAGTGCCGTACCCGCTCACGCCGGTGCTCGAGTGCGAGGTGAGCACGGCGCTGATCGCGTGCGGCGGCGCCGGCGCGGTCCCCTGCGCGCTTGACGGCCTCGGGGCGATGGCGCGGCGGGACGCCCTGGACTCGTTCATGGCGGAACGGGCGGCGGCGGCGGGCGCCGTGCTGCGGCCGGGGCAGGCGTTCGTGGGTTACGAGCGCGACGGCGGCCTCGTGCGGATCGTCACCGATGGCGGGCGCCTGACCGCCCGCGTCCTGGTCGGCGCCGACGGCGCCAACAGTCGCGTCCGCGCCCAGCTCCTGCCCGGCGCGAGACCGCGGGCGGTGGCCGCGATCGAGGCGCTGCTCTGGCCCGAGACGGGAACGCTGGAACTCGTCGGGCCGCGGTGCGTCTTC
>JAJXUY010000254.1 GCA_021782525.1 Acidobacteriota bacterium
GAGCCTGTCGCGCATAGCGACGAAAGCGAGGGTCGCGATGGCGCCCGCTGGCAAGGCGGACAAGCGAAATGCCCGCAGGCGTAGCTGCAGCCTACGTCGAGGACATTTCGCGCAGGCCAACGCAGCCTGCGGGATGCCAGCGCGAGCCGCAGCCGGAGTCTATGCGCGACAGGCTCCTAGGGGCGGTCCGAGCCGCCGTCGGTGGCCGCCTCGATGCCGGTCGCCACCTCGGGGATGATCCCGCGTTCGCGGTAGATGGGGCGCACCAGCCGCCGCAACGCCGGGAGGCGAGCGGCGAAGACCGCGGCGCCGGCGATACAGACGGCGCCCCCGAGCGCGACCGTGCGCGGCGCCCCGATGTGGTGCGCCAGCACCCCGGCGAGGAGGCTGCCGAACGGCATCATCCCCATGAACGCCATCCCGTAGAAGCTCATCACCCGGCCCCGCCACTCGTCGCCCGCGATCGTCTGCAGGATCGTGTTGGAGACCGCGAGGTGCGTCAGCATCGCCAGGCCGACGAGCGCCTGCAGCAGCAGCGACAGCGCCATCGAGCGGGAGAACGCGAAGCCGATGAGCGCGGCGCCGAACCCGCCGCAGGCGATCGGGATCCAGCGTCCGAGCCCGCGCACGCTGCGACGGGAGGCGAGCGCCACGGCCCCCGCCAGCGCGCCGACCCCGGCCGCGGCGGAGAGGAACCCGAGCGTGCTCGGGCCCCCGTGCAGCAGTTGCACCGCGAAGATCGGCATCAGCGTCGAGTACGGCATCGCGGCGACGCTGACCAGGGCGAGCAGCAGGATGATGTCCCGCGTCGGCCCGAACCCGAACGTGTAGGCGAACCCCTCGCGCAGCTCGGGGCCGATCCGCCGCGCCGGCTCGCGCGGGGGCCGCGCCGCGAGCCGCATCGCCGCCAGCGCGGCGATCACGGCCAGGTAGCTGACCCCGTTGATCATGAAGCAGGCGCCCTCGCCGGCCGTGGCGATCAGGAGGCCGGCCACGGCCGGGCCGACCAGGCGCGCGCCGTTGACCATCGAGGAGTTGAGCGCGATCGCGTTCGCCAGGTCGGCGCGGTCCTCGATCATCTCGATCAGGAACGCCTGCCTGGTCGGCATGTCGAACGCGTTGACCACGCCGAGGAAGAGCGAGAGGGCGACGATCTGCCAGACCGCGACCGCGTGGGCGAGCACGAGGGCGCCGAGGGCGAACGCCTGCAGCATCGCGAGCGACTGCGTGGCGATCAGCAGCCGGTGGCGGTTGAGGCGGTCGGCGATGACGCCGGCGAGCGGCGACAGCAGGAACATCCCGATCTGCGACGAGAAGCCGACGAGACCGAGCAGGAACGCCGAGTGGGTCAACGTGTACACCAGCCACGACATCGCGATCTGCTGGATCCAGGTCCCGACGAGCGAGACGCCCTGGCCGGCGATGAACAGCTTGTAGTTGCGCGAACGCAACGCGCGCAGCACGCCGGCCGCGCCGCCGGGGGACGGGCGGTCGCTCACGCGGGGCTCTGCACGACCATGACCGGCACGCGCACGCGGTGGCGCAGGCGCTCCACCGTGGTCCCGTGCACGAAGTCGCCGACCGCGCGGTGCCCGTGGCTGCCGAGCACCACGAGGTCCGGCCCGTGAGACTGGATCAGCGCGATGAGCTGGTCGGCGGGGTTGCCGAAGCCGAGATCGTAGGTCGCCTCGACCCCGAGCTCGGCCAGCTCGTTGCGGTACAGCTCGAGGCGCTGCTGGTCGGCGCGCGCCTCGCTGTCGTGCATCTCGTCCCCCATCATCCGCGCGCCGCCGGACTCGACCACGTGGAGCAGCACGACGGTGGCGCCGCGGCCGGCGGCGCGCGCCAGCGTGACCGCGTGCGACAGGACCGCGGTGTCCGCGCCGGAGAAGTCGATCGCCGCGGCGATGCGCCGGGGGGGCGGAGGGGGGACCACGGCCGGCATCGCGGTCGGCCCGTGCACGTTCGCGATCGCGGGCGTCGGGGCGCCGCGGCGCCGCTCGAGCCACGGCACGACGGTCACGTACCCGAGCAGCGCCGTCAGGCCGGCCGCGGCGGGGACGGCGGTCACCCAGGGGAGCCACGACCAGGGGCCGGTGCCCGACATCGCCCCGGCGATCGCGTCGTACGACAACTTGAGGTTGAGCGCCGCGATCGTGGCGGCGGTCAGCCACGACACCGCCTGCAACATCGGCTTGATCGTGTACTGGCCCATCCAGCGTGGGTCGGAGACCAGGTGGATGAGCGGGATCACCGCGAACGAGAGCTGCAGCGAGAGCACGACCTGCGAGAGCACGAGCAGGCTGCCGGTGGCGCGCTCGCCGTACCACACGATCGTGATGACGGCCGGGACGATCGCCAGCGAGCGCGTCAGCAGGCGGCGCACGATCGGCCGCAGCCGGATCTGGACAAACCCCTCCATCACGATCTGGCCCGCGAGCGTTCCCGTGATCGTGGAGGACTGGCCCGATGCGATGAGCGCCACCGCGAAGGCGATCGGCGCCACCGCGGCGCCCAGGATCGGCTGCAGCAGGCGGTGGGCGTCCTGGATCTGGGCGACGTCGCGCAGTCCGGCGCGGAAGAACGTCGCCGCCGCCATGACCAACAGGGCGGCGTTGACGAAGAACGCGCCGTTGAGCGCCACCAGCGAGTCGATGATGTTGAACTTCACCCCGCTGCGGATCCCCGCCGGGGTCTGGGTGATCCGGCGCGACTGCACCAGCGCCGAGTGCAGGTAGAGGTTGTGCGGCATCACGGTCGCGCCGAGGATCCCGATCGCGAGGTAGAGCGCCCCCGGGCCGGGCAGCGACGGCACGACCCCGCCCGCGATCGCGCCCCACGCCGGCTTCGAGAGCACGACCTCGATCGCCAGGCAGCCCCCGATCGTGGTGATCAGCACGACGATGAACGCCTCCATCATGCGTACGCCGCGGGACTGCAGCACGAGCAGGAGGAGGGTGTCGAACGCGGTGATCACGACGCCGATGAGGAGGGGGAGCCCGAACAGGAGCTGCAGGCCGATCGCCGAGCCCAGGACCTCGGCGAGGTCGCAGGCGGCGATCGCCACCTCGGCGAGCAGCCAGAGGACGCGCGACACGCGGCGGTCGAACATCGCCCGGCACGCCTGCGCGAGGTCCATGCCGGTGACGATTCCGAGCCGCGCCGACAGGCTCTGGAGCAGGATCGCCATCAGGTTGGACATCGCCAGGACCCAGATCAGCGCGTAGCCGAACTTGGACCCGGCCGCGATGTCGGTGGCCCAGTTGCCGGGGTCCATGTACCCGACGCTGACCAGATACGCCGGCCCCGAGAACGCGAACAGGCGCCGCCAGAACGAGAGCTGCCTCGGCACCGCGACCGAGGCGTGTGTCCCGCCGAGAGAGGGCGTCTGGGCGCCCGCGCCCCGGTCCTTGCTCGCCATCGACGCTCAAGCTTCACCGGGCTGGCGGCAGGTGTCAAGGTCGGCCCGGCGCCGTATCATGGCGGCGGGAGGTGCGCCATCCGCCTGCCGAGGGTGCTCGACGCCGTCGAGGTCCGCGTGCTCGGGTGCCTGCTCGAGAAGCAGCAGGCCACGCCCGAGTACTACCCGCTCACGGTCAACGCGCTGGTTGCGGCGTGCAACCAGAGGAGCAACCGCGACCCGGTGACCGAGCTGACCGAGGCCGAGGTACGGCAGGCGCTCGACCGGCTCCGCGGCGACGTGCTGGCGTGGCCGGTCGAGGGCGCACGGTCCGAGCGCTGGGAGCACAACCTCGACCGGAGCTGGGGGCTGGACGCCGCCGGGAAGGCGCTGGTGACCGTCCTGCTGCTGCGCGGCGCGCAGACCCCGGGCGAGCTGCGGGCACGGTGCGAGCGGCTGCATGCGTTCGCCTCGGTCGGGGAGGTGGAGGCGGCGCTGGCGCGCCTGGCGGCCGGCGCCGAGCCGCTGGTCG
>JAJXUY010000255.1 GCA_021782525.1 Acidobacteriota bacterium
GACCTCGCCATCCAGGGCTTCAGCGAATACGCGAAGCGGTACCCCACCACCGATCTCGCCGACAACGCGCTCTACTGGATCGGCGAGTGCTACTACTCGAAGAAGCAGTTCAAGGAGGCGATCGACGCCTTCACGCAGCTGATCAACAACTACAAGACCTCCGACAAGGCGGCCGCCGCCCTGCTCAAGAAGGGCCTCGCCTACCTCGAGCTCGGCGACCGCTCCCAGGCGGTAATCAACCTGCAGTACGTGCTCTACGAACATCCTGGCACCAGGGAGGCCAAGCTCGCCCGCGAGCGCCTGGCCGCCCTCGGCGTCAAGGTGAAGTGATCCGAAGCGGTTCAAGGGAGAGTTCATGGCAAAGAGGATCAAGTCGGGACTGAAGCGCCGTCGGCAGAACGAGGTTCGCCGCAACCGTAACCGCGCCGTTCGCACGCGCGTGCGCAACGCCATCAAGGCGCTACGCACCGCGATCACCGCCGGCGACACGACCCAGGTCAAGGAGCTGTTGCCCCGCACCGTATCGATCATCGAAGGCGGCGTGCGCAAGGGCGTCTTCCAGCGCAACACCGCGTCGCGGTACAAGTCGCGCCTGAGCGTGCAGGCCAACGCGGTGCTCAACGCCAAGCAGGGGTAACCCGTGGGTCCCCTCGCCCCGTTCCCCTCGGCGCCGCTTTACCCCGAACGGCTGCTCCGGCGCGGCAAGGTGCGGGACGTCTACAAGGCCGAAGGCGATTCCCTGGTAATCGTCGCGAGCGACCGGATCAGCGCGTTCGACGTCGTCCTCGAGCCCGGGGTCCCGGGCAAGGGTGCGGTCCTCACCCAGCTCTCGAACTTCTGGTTCGCGACGCTGCGGGAGATCGTGCCCAACCACCTGCTCGCGACCCGCCTCGAGGATCTTCCGGCGCCGTTCTCCGGGGAGCCTGCGCTGGCTCTGCGTTCGTGCCTGGTGCGGTCGGTCCGCATCGTCCCCGTCGAGTGCGTGGTGCGCGGCTTCATCGTCGGGTCGGGGTGGAAGGGGTACCGCGAGCGGGGATCGGTGTGCGGGGTTCGCCTGCCCGGCGGCCTGCGCCAGGCCGACCGCCTGCCGGCGCCGATCTTCACGCCGTCGACCAAAGCGGAGGTCGGCCACGACGAGAACATCTCGTTCGACGAGGTCGTCCGCCTCGCCGGCGGCGACCTCGCCGAGCGCCTGCGCTCGGTTTCCCTCGCGCTGTACGCCCGCGCGGCGGCGCTCGCCGAGGCGCGCGGCATCATCATCGCCGACACCAAGTTCGAATTCGGACTCGACGAGCGCGGCGACCTCGTCTGGGCGGACGAGGCGCTGACGCCGGATTCGTCCCGCTTCTGGCCGGCCGACGCCTACCGCCCGGGCGGCAACCCGCCCTCGTTCGACAAGCAGTTCGTCCGCGACTGGCTCGAGGCCAGCAACTGGAACAAGCAGCCCCCGGCGCCGATGCTGCCGCCCGACGTGGTGGCGCGCACGCAGGCCCTGTACCTCGAGGCGTATCGCCGCCTCACCGGCGCCGAGCTTTCCCTCGCGTAGCGACGCCGGGTCAAGGGGAGAGGGTAGAGGGTAAAGGGCAAAGGGTAAAAGGGAAGACAGAGGCGTGTGCCTCGTCGTTCCTTTCCTCTCTTCCCTCTCCCCTCTCCCCTTGACCAGTTCCCTCGTCAACCCAACTCTTTACACTTCCCCGCTTTCCCGCTCCTCCGCTCCCCTGCTCCTCCCCTCCCCCGCGGCGCTTCCGTTCCGGCCGGTTGCTGGCTATACTTCCCGGACTCTGTGCGACGGGAGGTCGCCCGCTCATGGCATCAAGCCCAGTCCCCAGCGAGAAGATCCGCAACGTGGCGGTGGTCGGTCACTCCTCCACCGGAAAGACCAGCTTGATTTCGGCGATGCTGTTCGACAGCAAGGAGGTCAGCCGCCTCGGCAAGGTGGACAAGGGGAACGCGGTCACCGATTTCGACGACGAGGCCATCGAGCGCAAGATCACGATCGGTACCGCCATCGCGTTCGCTCACCACCGCGGGCACAAGCTCAACCTGATCGACACGCCGGGCTACGCCATCTTCACCACCGAGGCGGTCCAGGGGGTGAAGGTAGCGGAGGCGGCGCTCATGCTGGTCTCGGCGGTCGCCGGGCCCGAGGTGCAGACCGAGAAGCTCTGGAAGGTGTGCGCCACCACCGCGACGCCCGTGATCTTCGTCGCCAACAGCATGGACCGCGAGCGCGCCTCGGCCGCGCGCACGCTGCAACAGCTGCAGAAGAAGTTCGGGCGCGAGGTGTTGCCGATCCAGCTGCCGATCGGCGAGGAGACGAAGTTCTCCGGGATCGTCGACCTGGTTCGCGGCAAGGCGTACACGTTCGCCGCGGACGAGAGCGGCACCGTGCACGAGTCCGCCGTCCCCGCCGAGTTGCAGGAGGAGGCGGCCCAGGCCCGCACCGCACTGATCGAGATGGTGGCCGAGCAGGACGAGGCGCTCCTGGAGAAGTTCTTCGCCGAGGGGACGCTCGCCGACGACGAGCTCATCGCCGGCCTCACCAAGGCGGTCGCGGCGCGCAAGATCTTCCCGGTTCTCTTCTGCTCGGCGGGGCGAAACCAGGGGGTGCAACCGATCATGGACGCACTCGCCGACCTGGTGCCCAACCCGCTGGCGACCGTGCTGGCGGCGAAGAACGTGGCCGGCGAGGCGGTCACCGTCGCCGCGACGACCGAGGGCACACCCGTGGCGTACGTGTTCAAGACGATCGCCGACCCCTACGCCGGGCGCATCTCGTTGCTCCGCGTCTTCTCGGGCTCGCTCGCCTCGGACGGTACGTACCACAACCGCCAGCGCGACGTCTCCGAACGCTTCGGCCCGGTGGCGTGGATGCAGGGCAAAGACCTGCTCCCGGTCGAGAAGCTCGTCGCCGGAGACGTCGGCGCCATCGCCAAGCTGAAGGAGACCCGCACCGGCGAGACGCTCACCAGCAAGGACGGGGCCGTCGTCGTGCCGCCGGTCCCGATCCCGGAGGCGGCGATCTCGTTCGCCATCGCGGCCAAGGCCAAAGGAGACGAGGACAAGATCGCCCAAGGACTCCTCAAGCTGCAAGACGAGGACCCCACGCTGCACATCGGCCGCGACCCGCAGACCAAGGAACAGTTGGTCGCCGGCGCCGGCCAGCTCCACGTCGAGATCGCGGTGGCGCGGCTGCGCAAGCGCTACAAGGTCGACGTGAGCCTGCAGCCGCCCAAGGTCCCCTACCGCGAGACGATCACCAGGACCGTCGAGATCACGGCCCGGCACAAGAAGCAGACGGGCGGGCACGGGCAGTTCGCCGAGGCCAAGGTCCGCCTCGAGCCGCGCCCGCGCGGCGCCGGATACGAGTTCGTCGACAAGATCTTCGGCGGTTCGATCCCCAACAACTACCGCCCCTCGATCGACAAGGGGATCGTCGACGCGGCGGAGCGGGGCGCGATCTCGGGCAACCCGATGGTCGACTTCTCGGTGACGCTTCTCGACGGCAAGTTCCACCCGGTGGACTCCTCCGACATGGCGTTCCGTACCTGCGGGCGGAAGGCGTTCCGCGAGGGCGTGAAACAGGCCGGGCCGACGATCCTCGAACCGGTCATGCAGGTCGAGATCACGACGCCGGACGAGTTCCTCGGTGACATCATGGGTGACCTCAACTCGCGCCGCGGGCGCGTGCAGGGCATGGAACCCGGAGACGGCCAGACCGTGGTCAAGGCCCAGGTGCCGCTCGCGGAGATGCTCACCTACTCGCAGACGCTGCGCTCGATCACCGGCGGGCGCGGCGACTTCCACATGGAGTACTCGCACTACGACGAGGTGCCCCGCCAGATCCAGGAGAAGATCATCGCAGCCGCGGCGGGTACCGAGACCGAGGAGGAGGAGGAGTAGAGCCGCGGCCGCCGGGGAGTGCGCGCGCC
>JAJXUY010000256.1 GCA_021782525.1 Acidobacteriota bacterium
CTTCTTCGGCCCCGGCCTCAAGCTCGGCGTCGACTTCGCGGGCGGCACCCAGCTCACGCTCAAGTTCACGTCGGAGCCGGACCTCGGCCGCGTGCGCAAGGCGCTCGAGGGGCTCGGTCTCGGCGACGTCACCATCCAGCGGTTCGACGAGGCTTCGGCGCACCAGATCCTGGTCCACATGCAGAACCCGAAGAACCAGGAAGGCGACTACACCTCCCAGATGATCGCGGCGCTCGAGAAGGAGTTCGGCGGCGCGCGCCCGATCGAGATCAACCTCGAGGGCGCGGACGCGCTGCGCGACGCCCTTGTGCAGGCGAACCCCGATAACGTCGGCGGCACGGTCGACGAGCGCCGGGTGCACTACAAGCCGATGGCGGACGCGATCCTCGGCCTGCGCAAGCAAGTCGGGGTCGTGAGCGGTCCCGAGCAGCTCGCCGGCCTCACGGCGCTGTCCGCCGCGACGAGGGCGTACCTGGCGCAGAACGCGCATTTCGGCGAGTTCGCCGTGCTGGCGGCCGACAACGTCGGCCCGGTCGTCGGCAAGGACCTGCGCCAGAAGGCGATCTACGCCGTGTCGTTCTCGTTGCTCGGCATGCTCATCTACATCTGGTTCCGCTTCAAGCTCCAGTACGGTATCGGCGCGATCGTCGCCAACTTCCACGACACGCTGATCACGCTCGGCGCCCTCGTCGTCACCCAGCGGCCGATCGACCTGCCGACGATCGCGGCGCTGCTGACCCTGGTCGGCTACTCGACCAACGACACCGTCGTCATCTTCGACCGCATCCGCGAGCGCCTCAAGCTCGAGCGCGGCAAGCCGCTGATCACGGTCATGGACGAAGCGATCAACGCGACGCTGTCGCGGACGATCATCACCTCCGGCCTGACGTGGGCCGTCGTCCTGGCGCTCTTCATCTTCGGGGGCGACGTCATCAACACCTTCGCGTTCGTGCTCGTGATCGGCATCGTGGTCGGCACCTACTCCTCGATCTACATCGCCTCCCCGATCGCCCTCGGGATGTCGAACTGGCTCGATAAGCGCAGGGCGGCGAACCGGCGGCGCAAGTAGGAAGACCGTGGTCCGGGGTCCGTGGCCCGGGCACCGGGAAGACAAGGGCACGCAAACCGGGCCGGCGCACGCCGGCCCGTTCCTTCTGCCGGAGCAGGGGAGCGGAGGGGCAGAGGAGCGGAGGCAGTGAAGAGTTGACACGAAAAGTGAAGAGATGGTGAAAGGGAATAGGGAAGAGGGCCAGATAGAGACCAAGACAGGACGGAAGCGAGGGCCGGCCTGCTCTCCAGGTCCTTGATTCTTTTCTCTGCTCCTCAGCACCACTGCTCGGCGACGTCTCGGTTTTCCCTTTGCCCTTTCCCCTCTTCCCTTTCACCGTCGGTGCGGTCCACGGACCACGGACCACGGGCCACGGACCACGGCATTTTTCGCTCTGCCAGTACAATAGGTGGGTGACGGAGCCGCTCCCCCGCTTCGAGGACATCCTCGAAATCGTGTCGGGCTACAACCCCGACTGCGACGAGGACCTGCTGCGGCGCGCCTACGTCTACTCCGCGATGGCCCACCGCGGCCAGGTACGGGTGTCTGGCGAGCCGTACCTCGTGCACCCGCTGGAGGTGGCGCGGATCCTCGCCGAGATGCACCTCGACGAGGTGGCGATCGCCACCGGGCTGCTCCACGACCTGCTCGAGGACACGTGGGTGAGCGAGGAGGAGCTCGAGAGGCAGTTCGGCGAGCGCATCACCGGCCTGGTCAAGGCGCTCACCAAGATCACGACGATGGAGCAGTCGTACGCCGCGCGCGAGGCCGCGCAGGCCGAGAACGTGCGCCGCATGCTGCTGGCCTCGATCGCCGACGTGCGCGTGATCCTGGTCAAGCTCGCCGACCGCCTGCACAACATGCGGACGCTCGGCTTCCTGCCCGAGGACCGGCGCAAGCGGATCGCCGCCGAGACGATGGAGATCTACGCGCCGATCGCCCACCGGCTCGGCATGGGGCGGATGAAGGCCGAGCTCGAGGACCTGGCGCTGTCGTACCAGCACCCCGAGGACTACCGCCGCCTGAGCGAGGAGCTGCGGCAGCGCGAGGAGGTGGCGGCCTCGCTGATCGCCCAGATCCGCGAGACGATCACCGGGATCCTGGAGGAGAACTCGATCCCGGCCGAGGTGAAGGGCCGGATCAAGCACCTGTTCTCGATCTGGACAAAGCTCCGCCGGCAGGGGATCGGGCTCGACCGCGTCTACGATTTCCTCGCCTTCCGGCTGGTCGTCGACACGGTGCCGCACTGCTACGCCGCCCTCGGCTTGATCCACCAGCTGTGGCGGCCGGTGCCGGGCCGCATCAAGGACTACATCGCGATGCCGAAGCCGAACGCGTACCAGTCGCTGCACACTTCGGTGATCGGGCCCGAAGGGCAGCCGTTCGAGGTCCAGATCCGGACCCGCGACATGGACGAGATCGCCGAGCGCGGCATCGCGGCGCACTGGCTGTACAAGGAGGGCCGCGGGCCGGGCCACGACGCCGAGCGGGTGTCGTGGCTGCACGGCCTCGTCGAGGGGCACCAGGAGAACCCGCGCGACTTCCTGAACTCCCTCAAGCTCAACCTCTACCCCGAGGAGGTCTACACCTTCACCCCCAAGGGGGAGGTGTTCGCGTTCGCGCGCGGGGCGACCCCGATCGACTTCGCCTACCGTGTCCACACCGAGGTCGGCCACCACTGCGTCGGCGCTCGCATCAACGGCAAGCTGGTGCCGCTGCGCACCCCGCTCGCCAACGGCGACATCGTCGAGATTCTCACCTCGACGAGCCAGGTCCCGAGCCGCGACTGGCTCGACATCGCGGTGACCGGGCGGGCGCAGAACAAGATCCGCGCCTGGCTCAACCGCGGCGAGAAGGAGGAGGCGGTCGAGGCGGGCAAGCGCCTGTTCGACCGCGAGTGCCGCAAGCTGGGCCTGGCGGTGAAGGAGTTCCGCGACGACGGGCGGATGGCGAAGCTCGCCTCCGACCACGGCTTCGGCAAGGAGGAGGACCTCCTCGCCGCGATCGGCTTCGGCCGCCTCGCACTGCGCGACGTGCTGGCGCCGTACGCGCGCACGAAGGCCCCGGCCCCCGCCGCCGCCCCGTCGGGGCGGGCGCGCGCCGCGGCCGAGAGCGCTGTGATCATCGTGCGCGGCGAGCGCGATCTCCTGACCTACCGCGCGCAGTGCTGCAACCCGCTACCGGGCGACGAGATCGTGGGCTACGTCACGCGCGGGCGCGGTGTGGCGGTGCACGCGGCGAACTGCCCCAACGTCCGCAAACTCCTGTTCACCTCGGAGCGCGAGGTCGAGGTCGAGTGGGGCGGGGTCACCGGCGCGTTCGCCGTGCCGGTGCACGTGGGGTTCGAGGACCGTTCCGGGATGCTGGCCGCGCTCTCGCAGGCGGCCAACGGCGAGGGGGCCGACATCCGCAGTTGCCACCTCGCGACCAACGAGGACAGGCTGGGCACGGCGGACCTGGTCGTCGACGTGAACGGGCGCGGCCACCTCGAGAGGGTGCTGGCGGCGCTGCGGCACATCGCCGGCGTGACGTCGGTCGACGTGAGCCTCACGACGCCGGCACGGCGGCTGCGCGCGCTGTGAGGCAGGGCAGGTAAGCGACGACGCGGGTCGTGGTTCGTGGCTCGGCGGTGGCCGGACGGGGCCAAAAGGGCAAAGGGAAAAGGGCAAAGGGAAAAGGAAAGACGGAGAACGTCTTCCCTCTGCCTTTTGCCCTTTGACCTTTGCCCTGCGCTGCGCCCGGGCCGCGCCGGGCGAGGCGCTAGTGGATGGACTTGACCACCTTGCCGGAGCGCAGGCAGCGCGTGCACACCTTGAGTCGGACCGTGCGTCCGTTGACGAGCGCGCGCACCTCGTGC
>JAJXUY010000257.1 GCA_021782525.1 Acidobacteriota bacterium
TGCAGAAGCTGTACGTGGCGCCGTTGGTGAACCAGAGCGGCCGCGCCGAGCTCGACCAGCGGCTCACCGACGCAATCACGCGGGAGTGGGTGCGGCGCGGGCGGTTCCAGCTGGTCTCCAACAGCGAGCAAGCCGACGTCGTGCTCTCGGGCACGATCGTGGCCGCCGTGACCTCGCCGGTGCAGTTCGATTCGAGCGGGCGCGCCACGGAGTACCAGCTCACCGTGGTGGCGAACATGCAGCTCGTGGACCGCACCGGCGCGAAGCCGGTCGTGCTCTGGCACGACCAGCAGTTCTCCCGCAGCGCCGCGTACCTGGTGAACGTCAACGCGGCCGAATACTTCGACCAGTCGGTCGAGGCGATGGACACGCTGTCGCGGGACTTCGCGAGGGGGCTGGTCACCACCATCCTCGAAGGCTTCTAAAGGCCGCAACCCCTGCCGCGCGCTCCTTCCCCCGACGCCGGGGCGGCTGGGGCGGACCGCCCTGCGACACCCCTGGTGAGCCAGGGCCTTGGCTCCCTCGCAACCGGGACCTTGCCACCCGCCGGTCGGCTCCCGCCGCGCCGGCAGGCGAGTCCGCCCTCGGGGCCCGGCGACTGCGGCCTCCTGCCCGGTCACTTGCCAGTCGGAGCGGCCCGGCGTAGACTCGGACCACATTAGCGAAGTCTGGCGCGTGGTGAAGGGGTGGGCAGGCGCGTGGCGTCGCGGACGAACCGCCGTCGCGCGCCAGTGCCCGGCCGGCCACGCGGCAGTCGCGAAAGGGGACCTGCGATGAGCAAGAGGTTCGTTCTCGGGTTGGCGGGGTTGGTGATGCTCGTGGGCGCCGCGGGCGCGGCGGCCGGAGGCCCGGCCGCGAGGCGGCACATCGGCCGGGCACCCGACATCAACGACGAGTTCGTGCGCACGCAACTCGCCCCGGCGGTCGTCAGCGGCGCCCAGGTGCCCGGCGTCGTCCTGGGCCCACAGTTCTTCCCCCAGTCGGTCGCGTCGGGGGATCCCGGCCCCGATCGGGTCGTGCTGTGGACGCGCCTGGCCGACCCCGACCTCGGCAGCCAGGACGCCCAGGTGCGGGTGATCGTCACGCAGGACCCGTACTTTGCGCACGTGGTGCTCAACCAGGTCGTGCCCGCCCAGGCCGCCTACGACCGCTGCGTCAAGGTCCAGCTCAGCGGCCTGGCGCCGCGCACGACGTACCTCTACTTCTTCGTCTACTACAAGAACGGCCTCATCTACCTCTCCCACCTCGGGCGGACCAAGACGGCGCCGGCGCCGACCGACACCGCGCCGGTCCGGTTCGCGTTCTTCTCCTGCGAGGACTACGAGGGGCGCTACTACAACACCTACGCCAAGCTGCTCCTCGACCACAAGGACGACATCGACTTCGTGGCGTTCATCGGGGACTACATCTACGAGACCGCGGGCGATCCCGGGTCGCAACTCCCGGTCCCGGGCCGCGCGATCGACTTCGACGACAAGGCCGGGGCGATCGTGCTCGGGACGGCGGACCACCCGTACTATGCGGCTTCCAGCCTGGACAACTACCGCCAGCTCTACCGCACCTACCGGTCCGACCCGATGTTGCAGGCGCTGCACGAGAACTTCCCGATGGTCGCCACGTGGGACGACCACGAGTACTCCAACGACTGCCACGGCGCGGTGGCGACCTACTTCGACAAGCGGAAGGACGAGAACGACCCGGTGCGGCGCCGGCACGCCGAGCAGGCGTTCTTCGAGTTCATGCCCACGGCGATCGGCATCGCTTCCCACGAGGGCCCCCCCCTCCCCTACAGGAGCGGTCTCCAGATCGACGACGCGATCCTGTACCCGAACGCCGTGATCTACCAGGACTTCAAGTTCGGCGCCAACCTCGACCTCGTGCTCTCCGACTACCGCTCCTTCCGCTCCGACGTGCTGATCCCCGAGAACGCGTTCCCGGGCGCGGTGGTCCTCGACAAGGCCACGATCGAGTCGATGCTCGGCCCGCAGGGCTACGCCGCGGTCGCGGCCAGCCTCGATCCGTACGTCCCGATCGCGGCGAACCCGACACTCCAGGCCACCACGGCCGCGATCCTGACCCAGCTCTACCAGCTCTCCAACCCGTTTCTCGACGCCGCCGGGGCCGCGGCGGCCGCACAGGCGGCCGCCAGCGGCAACGTGAGTGCGACATACCTCAACGGCCTGTTCGCCGGTGCCGGGCTGGCGGCCCCGTTCGGCGGCGCCGCTCTCGCCGCGATGGACCGCGGCCTCTCGTACCTCTACCTCGGGAAGCAGAACCTCTACGACTCCCGCGGGTCCCGCTACGTGGTGGCCAAGGACTCGTTCGACCTGCTCTCCGCCTTCCTCTGGGCGGCCACGCAGGGCGCGGCCGAGGACGTGTACGGCCAGACCCAGGAGGCGTGGATCAAGGACACGCTCTCGCAGTCGACGGCGGTTTGGAAGGTGTTCACGAGCTCGGTGTCGATGACGCCGATGATCCTGGACTTCCTCAACCCGCAGATCGCGCCGCTGCTGCCCCCGGACTTCCCGGCGCAGTACAGGAACCGGCTGCTCATCGATGCCGAAGAGTGGGACGGGTTCCCGCAACGGCGCGCCGAGCTCGTGTCGTTCCTCAAGACCGTGCCCGGCAGCGTCGTGATCTCGGGGGACATCCACGGCTCGTTCGTCACCGACCACGGCGACGGCTTGTACGAGTTCACCGGCTCGGCCGTCAGCTCGCAGACCATCGAGCAGGAGGTCCTCGGCCTCGTCATGTCGGACCCGGCGCTGAGCCAGGTGTCAGGGATCCAGCAGCTGGTGCAGTCGATCGGCGACATCATGCAGGTCTCGTCGCAGGACCCCGCCGTGAGCCCGGCGAAGATCCTCGCCGTGTGGCCGAACTCCCACGGCTGCGTGCTGCTCACGGCAGCGCCCGACGCGCTGACCGCCACCTACTACCTCATCGACGCGTCAGAGATCGGCACGAACCATTACGGCGACCCGGCGGCGCTGAACTCGCTGTTCCAGACCACGACGTTTACGCTGCAGGGAGGCGTGCTGACACGCGTGAACCCATAGGCCGGATCCGCAAGGTCGCGGAACCCGTTCGCCGGGGATGGTGACGAGGCGGGGAGGAATGGGCTGAGGCGGGCGTCCGGCTCCGGGCTTGGTGCCGACTCGCACCCAAAAGTTAGCGCATATGCCTCGTGCCCCCCGGCGAGCCGCGGCGGAGCCGCGTCCCGCCCGGCGTTACGCTGCGCCGGCTCGCATCCTCATGGTGCCTCCGGCTACGCTCCGCTGCGACCGCCTCGGGCGCCTGGCATCCACTCTCGGCGGCGCGGCCAAACGCCGCGAGCGACGCGGCCCTGCCTTCGGTCGGGCGGAGCCTTCGGATGAGGCGCTTGGGGCCGCGCGGCCTGCGGCCGGCGCGGCCGCGCTGGGCGCCGGCGTGGCGGTCGCCATCGACGTCTTGCTGTTCCCTGACCGCTGACCCCTGATCCCTGACCCCAGTTCTTCCGGAGCCCGGAGCCCGGTCCATGCCGGCCACCCGCCACCGGCCACGTTCTGTCCTCTCGGTCCACGGACCACGGACCACGGTCTCTCCCTCCCCTTGACGTCGGAAAAGTTCGGACTTAATATATCGCCAGGCGATATACCGAGTGGCGGTATATCGGGAGGCGAGGGTAGACGAGATGGTTGCGAAGAACCTGGAGAGCGCGGCGCGGAGGTTCCTGCCGCTGACCGAGAGCACGTTCCTCATCCTGGCGGCGCTCGGCGAACCGCGGCACGGCTACGGGATTATGCAGGACGTTGAAGCGGTGAGCGGTGGTCGGGTGCGGCTGGGCGCCGGGACCCTCTACGGGGCTCTCACCCACCTTCTCAATCAGAAGCTGATCCGCAGGAGCGGCGAGGCGGGCGAGGGAAGC
>JAJXUY010000258.1 GCA_021782525.1 Acidobacteriota bacterium
AAGCAGGACCCCGTGCACCCGACCGACATCATCCCGGCGGCGCTGGCGGGGTGCGAGCGCGCGGGCAGCGGCGGCGGCGAGCTCGCGGTCGGCATCTGCCTCGGCCACGAGTTCGAGCAGCGCCTGGCCGAGGCGGCGTTCCCCGGGATCCGCGAGCGCGGCTGGCACCACGCCACGCTCACGGCGTTCGTGTCGCCGATCGTGGCGGGGCGTGCGCTCGGCCTGCCGTGGGAGCAGATCCGGCACGCGATCGGCATCGCCGGCTCGGCCCGCTGCACCCTGGGCGCGGTCACCGCCGGCAAGCTGACGATGATGAAGAACACCGTCGACCCGATGGCGACCCAGTCCGGGGTGCTCGCGGCGCTGCTCGCCGAGCGCGGCTACACCGGACCCGAGCACGTGATCGACGGCAAGGAGGGGCTCGCCCACTGCTTCGGGCCCGAGTGGCGGCTGGGGGTGCTCACCGACGGCCTCGGCGAGTCGTGGCGGATCACTGCCTGCGGGATGAAGGCGTTCCCGACCGAGGCGCTCACCCACGCGCCGATCTCGGCGGTGCTCGCGATCGTGACCGAACACGACCTCCGGCCCGACGAGATCGCCTCGGTGCGCATCCGCTCGCTGCGCCGCGCCGCCGACATCCTCGCGGACGCCTCCAAGTACGACCCGCGCAGCAAGGAGACGGCGGACCACTCGCTCCCGTACGTGGTCGCGGCCGCGATCGTGGACCGCAACGTGACACCGGCGCAGTTCACCGAGGCCAAGATCAACGACCCACTGATCCGGGCACAGCTGCGCAAGGTCGAGGTGGTCGCCGACCCCGAGATCGAGAGCCTCTTCCCGGCGCTGCAGCGCGTCGCCGTCGAGGTGACGGCCACGGACGGGCGGCGCTTCGCCACGGTGCTCGACTACCCCAAGGGCGATCCGCGCAACCCGCTCTCCGACACGGAGGTTGAGGCGAAGTTCGACGCCCTCGCCGGGCCGGTGCTCTCGAGCGCGGGCTGCGCGCGGGTCAAGGACGCCGTGTGGGGCCTCGAGAAGCTGGCGTCGGTCACGCAGCTGATGGAGATGCTCGCGGCGAGCTGACGGCTCGATGCAGGGGCGGCCCGGCGGCCGCCCGCCGGCGGGTGGGGGCGGGCCCTGCCCCACAGCGTCGGGGATGGAGGCGTTCATGGCACAGACCGTCGTGGAGAAGATCGCGCAGGCGCACATGGCGGAGGGGCCGAGCCGGCCGCTCGCGGCCGGGGACTTCCTCACGATCCGCCCGCGCCACGTGCTCACGCACGACAACAGCTCGGCGGTGATCGCGAAGTTCGAAGGAATCGGGGCGTCGCGCGTCGCCGACCCGCGCCAGCCGGTGTTCGCCCTCGACCACGACATCCAAAACCAGAGCGAGGCCAACCTCGGCAAGTACCGGGCAATCGAGGCGTTCGCGGCGGAGCACGGCATCGACTTCCACCCTGCCGGCGCCGGCATCGGGCACCAGCTCATGTGCGAGGGCGGCTACGTCGTGCCGGGCTCGTTCGTGGTCGCCTCCGACTCGCACGCGAACATGTACGGCGCCCTCGGCGCCGTCGGCACGCCGGTCGTGCGCACCGATGCGGCCGCGATCTGGGCCACCGGGACGTTCTGGTGGGCCGTCCCGCGCACCGTGCAGGTCGTCCTGCGCGGCCGCCTGCGCCCCGGCGTCACCGGCAAAGACGTGATCATCACTCTGTGCGGGCTGTACAACCGGCAGGAGGTGCTCAACGCCGCCCTCGAGTTCGCCGGCGACGGCGTCGCCGCGCTCTCGGTCGACGCCCGCCTGACGGTCGCCAACATGTCGACCGAGTGGGGGGCGCTCGTCGCCTGGTTCCCGGTCGACGCGGCGACGGTCGCCTTCCTCAACGAGCGCCGCCAGCACCTGGCCGCGCGCGGGGTCGAGCGTATCTCGGCGGAGGACCTCACGCGCTGGGCGGCGAGCCCGCCGATGCCGGATGGGGACGCGGCCTATGCGGCGCGCATCGAACTCGACCTCGCCGAGGTCACGCCGCACGTCGCGGGACCCGACACGGTGTTCGCGATGCGCCCGCTCGCCGAGGCCGCGGCCGAGAGGATCCCGATCCAGAAGGCGTACCTGCTCTCGTGCGTCAACTCGCGTCGCGAGGACCTCGCCGCCGCGGCCGCCGTCCTCCGCGGCACCAAGATCGCGCCCACCGTCACGCTCTACCTCGCGGCGGCCAGCCGCGAGGTCGAGCAGGAGGCGCGGGCGTCCGGCGTGTGGCAGACGCTGACGGACGCCGGGGCGGTCGCGCTCCCGCCTGGGTGCGGCGCCTGCATCGGCCTCGGCGCCGGCCTGCTCGAGCCCGGCGAGGTGGGGATCTCCGCCACCAACCGCAACTTCAAGGGGCGGATGGGTTCGCGCGACGCCGCCTGCTACCTCGCCAGCCCGGCGGTGGTCGCGGCCTCGGCGGCCGCCGGGTACCTCACGGCGCCGCAGGCGTGGGAGGCGTCCACCCCGACCCGGCGGTTCACGGAGCTGGCGGTGGCGGCGCCGCGAGCCGAGTCGGTCGAGATCCTGGACGGCTTTCCCGCGCGGCTCGCCGGGCGCCTCGCCTTCCTGCCGCAGGACAACCTGAACACCGACGGGATCTACGGCAAGGAGTACACCTACCGCGAGGAGGTCACGCGCGAGACGATGGCGCGGGTGGTGATGGCCAACTACGACCCGTCGTTCGCCGCCCGCGCGGCCGCCGGCGACATCGTGGCCGGGGGGTGGAACTTCGGCACCGGCTCGTCTCGCGAGCAGGCGGTCACCGCGCTGCAGGCCAAGGGGATCCCGCTCGTCGTCGCGGGCTCGTTCTCGCAGACGTACCTGCGCAACGCGTTCAACAACGGCTTCCTCTGCATCGAGGCGCCGGCGTTCGTCCGCCGCCTGGGCGAGCTGTTCGCGGCGGAGATCGCCGCCGGCGGGCGGACGATCGTCCCCGGCGACGAGGTGGCGATCGACTTCGCCGCCTCGACGCTCGCCTACCGCGGCGAGCGCTTCACGTTCCCGGCGCTCGGCTCGGTGCCGCAGTCGCTGGTCATCGCGGGGGGCGTCGAGAACCTGGTGCGCGCACGCCTCGCCCGCGCGTAGGCCGCGCCCTCAGTCGGTGAGCGCCTCCTGCACCACCTTGGAGGGGCGCTCCTTGCCGAACTCCCCCTCCCAGCGCGCGACCACGACGGTGGCCAGACAGTTGCCGAGCACGTTGGTGGAGGTGCGCGCCATGTCCATCAGCTCGTCGATGCCGAGGATGATGAAGATCGGCTCCACCGGGAGGTGGAACGAGGCCGCGGTGCCGAGCAGGATCACGAGCGAGGCGCGCGGCACGCCGGCGACCCCCTTGCTCGTCAGCATCAGCGTGAAGACCATCAGGAGCTGGTGCTCGAACGTCATGTGGATGCCGGCCGCCTGCGCCACGAACACGGAGGCCAGCGACAGGTAGAGCGTCGTTCCGTCGAGGTTGAAGCTGTACCCGGTCGGGATCACGAACGCCACGATCTTGCGCGGCACCCCGATCGCCTCCATCGCCTCCATCGCGCGCGGCAGCGCCGCCTCCGAGGACGTGGTCGCGAACGCGATCGACACCGGTTCCGCGACCGCGGTGACGAACCTCTTGATCGGCACGCGGGCGATCAGCGCCACCGGCAGCAGCACGACCAGGATGAAGACGATGAGCGCGGCGTACAGCGTGGCCAACAGCTCAAACAGGTGGAAGAGGATGCCGAGGCCCATGTGGCCCACGGTGTAAGCGATGGCGCAGCCGACCCCGATCGGCGCGAACATCATGACGATGTTGGTGAACTTGAACATCGTCTCGGAGAGGCTCTCGGCGATCGCCAGCAGCGGCCGGCGCTTCGCCTCCGGCAGCATCGCGA
>JAJXUY010000259.1 GCA_021782525.1 Acidobacteriota bacterium
ACGCGGGCGGCGCGCCGTGCTCGCCGCGCTCAAGCGTCGGAAGATCGCCGGGGACGCCGCCGCAGCGGCGCTCGCCGAGCTTGCCGCCGGCGACGGCGAGGACGCCGCGCTCGCGGCCGCCTTCGCCAAGGCCGCGGCGAAGCACCGCTTCTGGCGCCGGCTTCCGGAGGAGCGGCGGAAAGTGGTACGGTATCTGCTCGCGCGCGGCTTCGGGCTGGACGACGTGAGCCGCGCCCTGCGCGAGAGAGGGAGCGACGAGCCGCATGCCGACCAAGCCGACGACGCGGGAGATCCGCCAGACCTTCCTTGACTACTTCGCCGCCCGCGGCCACCGGGTGGTGCCGTCCTCCTCGCTGATCCCCGCCGGCGACGCGACGCTGCTGTTCGCCAACGCCGGGATGAACCAGTTCAAGGACGTCTTCATCGGGCGCGAGCAGCGCGACTACTCGCGCGCCACCTCGTGCCAGAAGTGCGTCCGCGCCGGCGGCAAGCACAACGACCTCGACAACGTCGGCTACACCGCCCGCCACCACACGTTCTTCGAGATGCTGGGCAACTTCTCGTTCGGCGACTACTTCAAGGCCGAGGCGATCGGCTACGCCTGGGAGCTGCTCACGAAGGTCTACAAGCTGCCGGTCGAGCGCCTGTGGTTCACGGTGTACACCGACGACGACGAGGCGGCGAAACTCTGGGAGCAGGTCGGGGCCCCCGCCGACCGCATCCTGCGCTTCGGCGAGAAGGAAAACTTCTGGGCGATGGGGGAGACCGGCCCGTGCGGGCCGTGCAGCGAGATCCACTACTACCAGGGGAAGAGCCTGAAGAGGAACCGACCCGAGCTGGTCAACGGGCCCGGCGACGACACCGTCGAGATCTGGAACCTGGTGTTCATGCAGTACGAGCGCGACGCCGCCGGCCACCTGCACCCGCTGCCGCGGCCGTGCGTGGACACCGGCGCCGGCCTCGAGCGCCTGGCCGCGGTGCTGCAGGGGGTGCCGAGCAACTTCGACACCGACGTCTTCGCCCCGATCCTGGCGCGCGAGGTCGAGATGGCGCAGCGCCCGTACGACCCGGCGAGCGAGCTCGGCCCGGCGTTCCGGGTGATCGCCGATCACGCGCGCGCCGCCGCGTTCCTCCTCGCCGACGGCGTCGTGCCCTCGAACGAGGGGCGCGGCTACGTGCTGCGCCGCATCGTCCGCCGCGCGCTGCGCTACGGCCGCCAGCTCGGCTTCGACGGGGTGTTCCTCGCCGACGTGGTGCCGGCGGTGATCGACGCGATGGGCGACGTCTATCCGGAACTCGAGACGCGCTGGCCGGTCATCGAGCCGCTGCTGCGCGCCGAGGAGGAGAAGTTCTCGCGCACGCTCAACCTCGGCACCGACCTCGTCGGCCGCGAGCTCGACCGCATCAAGCGCGGCGGCGGCGCCGAGCTGCCGGGCGAGGCCGCGTTCCACTTCTACGAGACGCACGGCATCCCGATCGACATCATCGAGGAGTTCGCCCAGGAGGAGGGGCTCGCCGTCGACCGCCCCGGTTTCGAGGCGCGGCTCGAGGCGGCGCGCCAGCGCGGCCAGGAGAGCTGGAAGGGCGACCTCGTCGCGCGCTTCCGCGAGGAGTACGAGCAGCTCGCCGCGCGCGGCGTCGCCAGCGAGTTCGCCGGCTACGGCGAGCTGGCGCTCGACGGCGCGAAGGTCGTGGCGCTGCTCGCGAGTTCGGGCGAGGTGGACGTGCTCTCGGGCGAGGGCGAGGTGGTGCTCGACCGCACGCCGTTCTACGCCGAGTCCGGCGGTCAGGTCGGCGACCAGGGGGTGCTGCTGTGGAAGGGCGGCCGCGCCGCCGTGCGCGACACGGTGCGACCGATCGCCGGCCTCGCGGTGCACCACGTGACCGTCGAGGAAGGGACGCTGCGCCGCGGGGCCGCGGTGCGCGCCGAGGTGCACCGCGGGCGCCGCCACGACACGCAGGCGAACCACACCGGCACCCACCTGCTGCACGCCGCCCTGCACCGCGTCCTCGGGCCGTCGGCGCAGCAAGCCGGCTCGCTGGTCGAGCCGGAGCGGCTGCGCTTCGACTTCTCGTGGGCGCAGGCGCTGCTGCCGGAGCAGCTCGAGGCGATCGAGACGCTGGTCAACCAGAACGTGCGCGCCGACTACGAGGTCTCGACGGCGCAGATGTCGCTCGAGGAGGCGCGGGCGGCGGGGGCGATGGCGCTGTTCGGCGAGAAGTACGGCGAGGTCGTCCGGGTCGTCTCGGTGTCGGGCGGCGCGGTGTCGCGCGAGCTGTGCGGCGGCTGCCACGTGCGCCGCACCGGCGAGATCGGCGCCTTCAAGATCATCTCCGAGCGCGGCGTCGCCGCCGGCGTGCGCCGCATCGAGGCGGTGACCGGGCGCGCCGCGATCGAGCTGTTCCAGGAGTACCAGCGAGTGCTGCGGCTCGCCTCCGCCCGCGCCAACGTGCCGTTCGCCGATCTCCCCGCCGCGCTCGAGGCGCACGAGAAGCGGGTGCGGGAGCTCGAGCAGGAGGTCAAGGGCCTGCGGCTCAAGCTGGCGTCGGGAGCCGGCAGCACGGAGGCCGAGGCGCAGGAGGTCAAGGGGGTCAAGCTGATGGTGCGCGAGGCGCCGGAGATGGCCGCACCGGAGTTGCGCGCCTTGGCCGACGCCCTGCGTGGTAGACTCAAGAGCGGGATCGTGGTGTTGGGCATGGCGAGCGGCGGGGCGGCGACCCTCCTCGTCGCGGTGACCGACGACCTCGCCGGCCGGATCTCGGCCGGGGAGATCGTGAAGCGGTTGGCGCCGGTGGTGGACGGGCGCGGCGGCGGCAAGGCGTCGCTCGCCCAGGCCGGGGGCAAGGCGCCGGGGAAGCTCGGCCAGGCGCTGCAGCTCGCGCCCGGCGTCGTGGAGGAGCTGCTGGGATGAGTCGCTGGGGCGCGGTGGTCGTGCTTGCGGTGCTGGCGGCGGGGAACGCGGCCGCCGAGCGCTCGGCCGGCGTCTTCATCTTCACCGCTCCCGACGGCACGCGGCGGATCGTCAACATCCCCGCGCACGGCTCCGGCACGATCGCCATCCCGGCCGGCGCGACGGCGCGGCGGACGGCGCTGTGGCCGGCGGTCGAGGAGACCGCCCGGCACAACGGCCTCGACCCGCGCCTCGTCGACCTCGTGATCCGGATGGAGTCGGGGTACAACCCGCGCGCGGTGAGCCCGAAGGGGGCGCGCGGGATCATGCAGCTGATGCCGGACACCGCGAGCCTGTACAACGTCGCCAACGTCTTCGACCCGCTGCAGAACATCCGCGGCGGCGTGCACTACCTCAAGGACCTGCTGCAACGCTTCAACTCCAACATCGCGCTCGCCCTCGCCGCGTACAACGCCGGGCCCGGCGCGGTCGAGAGGAACGGCGGCGTGCCGCCGTACGACGAGACGCAGAACTACGTCAAGGCGATCCTGATGGCGTACCAGGGGCACGCGAGCTTCCCGACGCTGACCGGCGGGTTCGGGCGGCCGGCGCGTTTCGCCCGCCCGGTCGAGCTCGCCGCCGAGGGCGGCCGGCCGCTGATCGCCAACGGCCTGCGCTTCGGTGAGGCCGCGGTGGACCGCCCGCTCGGCCTGCGCTGAACGCCCGGCCGCCGGTCCGCAGCTGCTAGTATCTCCGCCCAGGAGGTTTCATGCGCATCCTGTCGGGCGTCCAGCCTTCGGGCAAACTTCACATCGGGAACTACTTCGGCGCGATCCGCCAGTTCGTCGAGCTGCAGGCGAACGGGGCCAACGAGTGCTACTACTTCGTCGCCGACCTGCACGCGATGACGACGATCAAGGACGGCGCCGAGCTGCGCGCCAACACCTTCCGCGTCGCCGCCGACTTCGTCGCCCTCGGGCTCGACCCCGAGCGCTGCGTGCTC
>JAJXUY010000260.1 GCA_021782525.1 Acidobacteriota bacterium
CGATGAACGACAGCTCGACCTCGCCCGCCGGGTCGGGCAACGGCGCGAAGCCGAGGACGAGGGTGATGCCGCGCCGCTTCTCCTCCGGCAGCCGGTCGCAGTCCACGCCGGTGAGGGCCTTGACGAGGGATGTCTTGCCGTGGTCGATGTGACCCGCGGTGCCGAAGGCGACGGCGCGCACGCCTCTATACTACCCGCGCGGAGGTGGGCGTGCTCGAGCAGGAGATGAAGATCCCGGTGCCGTCGCACGCGCCGCTGCGGGAGCGTCTCGCCGCGGCGGGGGCGGGCCTCCTCCACCCCCTGCTCTTCGAGGAGAACTGGGTGCTCGACGACACCGCCGGCACGCTCGCCGCGGCCGGGCGCCTGCTGCGGGTCCGGCGCGCGGGGGAGCGCGCCCTCCTCACCGTGAAGGAGCCCGGGACGTTCATCGGCGGCGTCAAGAGCCGGGTCGAGCGCGAGACCGCGGTCGGAAGCGCCGAGGAGACGCTCGCGATCCTCGCAGCGCTCGGCTTCGTCCCGGTCCGGCGTTACCAGAAGCGGCGCGAGAGCTGGGCGCTCGCCGGGGTCGTGGTCGCCCTCGACGAGACCCCGGCCGGCGCCTTCGTCGAGCTTGAGGGGCCCGAGGCGTCGCTGGCGGCGGCCGCGGCCACGCTCGGCCTCGATCCGGGAACCGCCGTGCGCGGCACCTACCTCGACGTCTGGACGGCGTTCCGCGCCGCCCACCCGGACGCGCCGGCGGAGATGGTTTTCGCCGGCGCCGCGGCGCCGGCGCGCGGGTGAGCGCATGAACGGGATGCTCCTGGCGGCGGGGCACGGCCGGCGGATGGAGCCGCTGAGCGCCACGGTGGCCAAGCCGGCGCTCGAGGTGCTCGGCCGCCCGCTGCTCGCCGGCGCCCTCGGGCAGCTCGAGCGGGCCGGGTGCGCCACGGTCGCCGTCAACCTCCACCGCCACCCGGACCAGGTGGCGGCCGCGGTCCGCGCCGCCGCGACCGTGCCGGTGTCGTTCTCGTGGGAGCCCGAGCTGCTCGGGGGCGCCGGTGGGATCGCGGCCGCCCGCGATGCGCTCGGGGGCGGTGCGGTGCTCGTCGCCAACGCCGACGTCTGGGCCGACCTCGACCTCGGGCCGCTCCTGCACGCGCCCGCCGCCGACGTCGCCGTGCTCGCCCTCCTCCCGCACCCCGATCCGGCGCGCTGGGCGTCGGTCGCCCTCGACGGGAGCGAGGCCGTGACCGCGATCGTGCCGCCGGGCGCGCCGCACGCGGGCGAGCGCTACCTGTTCACCGGCTTCCAGCTCCTCGGCGCCGAGGTGGTGGCCGGGCTGCCGGCGCCGCCGGCCGAGATGGCGGCCGTCTGGGAGCCGCTGCGCCGGCGGGGAGCGCTCCGGGGCGCGGTGGTGGCCGGGCGCTGGCGGGAAGCCGGCTCGCCGCTCGCCTACCGCGACCTCGTCGCCGAGGAGCTCGGCGAGCGGTCGTGGGTGCACCCGGGGGCGTGCGCCGCCGGCGCCACCGTCGAGCGCAGCGCGGTTGGCGCCGGCTGTCGCGTCGACCCGGACGCGGCCGTGATCGGGTGCGTCCTCACTCACGGCGCGACCGTGGGGACCGGGTGCGCCCTGCGCGGCTGCGTGATCGCGGGGACGGCCGTTCCGGCCGGCACGGCGCTGGCCGACACGCTGGTCGTGCCGGGCGCACGCGTCCCGCTGGTCTGACGCTCGCCTGCGCCGTCACAGCGGGACCTCTCGCCACACCCCGCCGCCCTGGCGCCAGACGAGCGCCCGCACGCGCCCGAACGTGCCGTAGACGCGGATGGCGAGGGCGCGGCTCTTGCCGTCGTTGAAGTACACGCTCGCCGGGGTGGCGCCGCCGCTGTGCGCGAAGCTCAGGATGTTGCTGGCGCCGACCCGCACACCGCGGCCGTCGAGCGTGCCCTCGCCGCCCGGGTCGGGCACCGCCCAGAGGGCGGGCAACCCCAGGCGCGTGCCCCCGCTCATGAACTCCACCCAGACCTTCGGCCCGAGCGGCCGGTCGACGCCGCGCACGAAGTCGGTGCGCGAGACCCCGTCGTTGTCGCCGTCCGCGACCATCACGTAGTACGGGCGGCCGTCCAGCTCGCAGAACACGAGGCCGACGTTGCGCCCGCTCGTCAGCGCCTCGATGCGGCAGCGCAGCGCGTCAGCGGCGACCTGCCGGGCCAGGCGCACCAGGTCGGTGCGGCGCCGCACCTCGGTGAGGTCGGGGAGCACGAGCGCCGCCACCAAGCCGAGCAGCGCCACTCCAACCATCGTTTCGAGCAGCGAGTACCCGCGTTGCCTCCTCATGACGACCTCCGGCGAACCCGGGGGCGGCGAGCCGCCCCCGGCCGTCCACGCCATCTCTGTTGGTTCGCTTCAGTTGTTGGTCATCACCGTTGCCCGTGCGCTCAGCGCTGCGCCTTCGCGCCGGAGGTGTCCTTGCGCGGCGACCGCACCTTCTCGGTGAGCGTCGTGGCGCCGTTCGTCGTGAGGTACGGCTGCAGCCGGGAGAAGCTCTTCTCCCCGATCCCCTTGACCCGGGCGAGTTCCTCCGGGGCCTTGAACGGCCCGTTGGCGGTGCGGAAGTCGACGATGCGCTGGGCCAGCGCCGGTCCCACCCGCGGGAGGAGCTGGAGCTGCTGCACGGTCGCCGTGTTGATGTTGACCTGCCCTCCGGCGGGCGGGGCCGCCGCGAGCACGCCGGTGGCCAGCGCGGCCGCCAGCGTCATGCACATCAGGGCTCTCGACGTCATGGTGAATCTCCTTTCGGGTTCGAGCTGCCGGTCGATCGTTGGCCGGTGTCCGGCCGGGTTGCGGTCGCGGGGCGACGGTTACGGCCCGTGGTTCATCGCTCACCTCCGGCCGCTTCCTGCGCGAACCGCGTGCCAGCCCGGCCGCGACGACATAAACACTTGTTTCGTAGTGCGTTAGGCCGCAGTTCTCGAACCGGCCCGCCGCGTCGAGGTGGTAAGCTTTGCTGTCAGTTGTGGCGCCAAGTCAGCGAGGACCAGCACCGTGGCGTGTCAGAAAACCTTCACACCCGACGACGCTCTCGACAGCGGACACTCGGCGGTGGCGCGCTTCGCGCGACCCGTCGACCTGCCTGCCCTGGTCGAGCTGGACCGGGTCTGCTTCGCGGCCCGGGCGTGGTCGCCGGCGGCGTGGCGGGAGGTGGTCATCGAACCCGAGTGGACCGTGGTCGTCATCGCGCGCGGCGACCTCGTCGTTGCCGCCAGCGTGCTGCTCCCCGCCGCGCCCGTGACCCACCTCGCCTCGCTCGCCGTCCAGCCGCGCTGGCGCCGCCGCGGCGTCGGGCGAGAGTTGTTGGCCGACGCGATCGCGCGCGCCCGCGCCGCGTCGGCGCGCTGGCTCGCGCTCGAGGTCGACCGCGACAACACCGGCGCGGTCGCGCTCTACCGCCGGGACGGTTTCGCTGTCGCCCGGCGTTTCCTGGAGGACGGCCGCTGGCGGCAGGAGATGGTGCGGCGTCTCGGAGGTCGGCATGGCGTGTGAGATCGGACTCGTGGTCAGCGGCGCCAGCGGCATGCGCCTCGCGGCCGCGTTCGCCGAGCGGACCGCGGCTCACCCCGACGTCACGGCGCTCCACCTCGTTCTCTCCGACGGGGCGCCGCTCGTCCTTGCCCACGAGCTCGGCAAGGAGCGCGCGACGCCGTCGGGGTTCGCGGCCGGCCTCGACCTCGGCGAGGGCGACCGGGCCAAGCTGCGCACCTGGGGCGAGGGGGACCTCGCCGCCCCGGTCGCCTCGGGCTCGCACCTGCTGCGCGGCGTCGTGGTGCTGCCGTGCTCGGCGGCGACCGCCTGCTCGCTCGCCGCCGGCGTCTCGCGCGGCCTCGGCCAGCGCCTCGGGGACA
>JAJXUY010000261.1 GCA_021782525.1 Acidobacteriota bacterium
CGGCGTCGCGTGCCACGCGCAGGCGGGGCCGCTGCAGTTGCACGCTCGCGAGCCGGACCCGGTCGGTGAGCAGGTCGGCGGCGGCGATGCGCACGTCGAGGAGCGGGAAGTCGAGCACGTCGGCGCCGTGGGTGTCGGTGACTCGGACGTCGCGCAGCGCCGTCTCGCCGGAGAGTTCGAGCGTCGAGGGTTTCCCCTGCGTCTGCCGGAACGTGAGCGTCAGCTTGCCCGAGAGCAACGCCGCGGGGACCTTGACCTGGAGCGACAGCGGCAGGTAGGCGAGGTAGGTTGGGACGTCGAGGTCCTTGAACTCGAAGTCGAGCGCAGTGTCGCGCGAGCCGGCGTACGGCTTGGTGCGGCCGGTGAGCGCCACCGGCGTCCCGTTGACCACGGCGCGCAACGCCGGCTGCACGAACACCTCGGTCTCGTCGGGGAGGTTGGAGATGAACGGGACGGCCAGGTAGAGGTCGCGGACGGTGTGGAGCTTACCGGCCGGCCGGTCGTCGAAATCGATGCGGCCGCCGCTGAGCCGGATGTTGTTGAGGGCGTACCGCAGCGGCTTCGGCGGCGGGCCGGGAGCGGCCGGCGCCGGGGCGAGGAGGTCGGAGAAGTTGTAGGTGCTGCCGGTGGTGCGCACGAGGTGGACGTAGAGATCGTCGAGGCGCAGCTCCTTGAGCACCGGCGCCAGGTGGATCAGTGACGAGAGCTTGACGCTGGCGTACAGGCGGCCGAGCGAGACGAAGACCTTGTCGGAGGCGGGCTCGCGCACGGTGAGGCCGCGGACGCGGACGGTGAGGGCGAACGGGTTGAACGACACGCTCTCGACCGTCGTGCGGCGGTGGAGCGCCTGCGTGAGCTTGCTCGCGAGCAGCGAGCGCAGCAGCGGCGGAACGGCGAAGAAGCCGAGCAGAGCGTACGCGGCCACCACGGCTGCGGCGATCGCAAGTCGCCGCCTCACCTTCGGTCGTCGCGCCAGCTCGTTTAGTGTCATTCCAATTCATGATACCGCCGCCCGACCGGTTCGTTCCGGCGCCCGCAAACGAGGTAGCATCGTCGGCCATGGAATCCAAACGCGGCCTTCCTCCCGGTCGGCCGCCGCGAGCGCTCGCGCTGCTGATCTGGCTCCTCGTGGGCGCCCTCGCGATCCGCACCGGCGCCGTGCTCTGGCAGGTGGCCGTTTCGTCGGACGCCTTGCCGAAATGGGATATGGCCAAGTACGGCGCGGCGGGGACCCGCCTGGCGCACGCCGTGAAGGATCTGGAGCCCCTCGAGTTCGCGCGAGGCGTGGGGGACCTCGACCTGTGGGGGCCGGTGTTTCCGCTGATCGAGGCGACGGCGTTTCTTCCCTTTGGAATGTCGTATCGAACGGCCGCCGGGGAGATGGCCGTGCTGTTCGTTCTCACAGTCCTGGCCGCTTTCTGGGCTGGATGGCAGGTTGCCGGCGTTGGCGGGGAGCTGGCCGGCGCCCTCGTCGCGGCCTCGGTAGCCGTGAGCCCCGCCTTCCAGCTCTTCGGAACGCTCGTGATGCTCGAGATTCCCGGAGCTCTGCTGCTGTTCCTCGCGGTGGGGAGCTATGCGCGCTCGCTGCGCAGCGGGCTCGCGCGCGACTTTACGCTCGCGTGTCTCGCGGCGGTGTTGCTGTTCTTCCTCAAGTTCAACTACGGCCTCGCCTGGCTTGTGCCGTTCGTGCTCGCCGAGATCTGGCTCGCAACCGGATCGCTGGCGGCGCTGCGCGCCCACGCGCTGTCGCACGTGCGGGCGGTCGAGTGGCGCCGCCCGTGGCCGGCCTTCCTGCTCGCGGCCACCGCCGGGATCGTGGCGCTCGCCCTCTTCGGCGGGCGGGTCAAGGACCCCAGCGGCCAAACCAGCCGCGCGATCTCGCTGGGCACACCGCTCTACGTCCTCTACCTGCTCGTCCTCGCCCGCGCGCTGCTGCGACCGCGCAGGAATTGGGCGCGCCTCAAAGCCTGGTACGCGACCGCCGGTTCGCGGCCGCGAGCGATCGTGCTGATCGTCCTGCTACCGATCGCGCTCTGGATGCTCGCGCCCTTTCACGCGCGCGGCTTCGTGCGCGTCCTGGAGAACCGCAGCGCGGGCCCCTCCCTGTGGACATCCGCGGGCGCCCTGTTTTACCCGCGTGCCTTCCTCCATGAGTTCTCACCCTCGGTCGCGGTGGGCGCAGCGTGCCTCGTTCTGGTCACGCTCGCGGTCGCTTTCTGGAGCCGTGAGTCGCCACCCCTCCGCGTGGTGGTTCTCGCACTTGTTCTCGGCCTGATCGGTACGCTGGCACACCCCTACAAGCTCGCGCGCTTTCTCTTCCCGCTTGTGCCGCTGCTCTGGCTGGCGGCGGCGGTCACGCTCGCTTGGGGGGCCAGGCGGCTGCTCGCGCCTCGCTTCCGAACCGTGGCCGCCTCGAGCGCCGCCGCGCTCGTTCTCGTCCTTGCGCCTCTCGTCCCGATCGACCGCGGACGCCTCACCACCGGCCTGGCCGATCACGGTGTGCCGGTCGCGGTGCAGCCGGTCGCGACGGCGGTCGCGGTAGCGGCGGCGACTGCCCGCGGGTCTGTCCTGGTCGGCTACTGGAACGACTTCAGCCCTGGTCTCGTCGGGTGGGAAGGCTGGCATTCCGCAAGCACGTTTACGGCCGGCGACGTGCCGCGCCCGGCGGACCAGGTGTTGCGCGACGCCGGTCCGCAGCGTCTCCCAGAGATCGCGGCGCGCCGGAGCGACCTCAGCGCCGTCCTGGTTCTCGACCTCCGGCCGAGCGGTTCAGCGTGGCGCAAGGGGTGGGTGCAGGAGACCGGTTGGCTCGACCCGGCGCGCCGTGCCATGGAGACGAGCCCGCGCTGGCGACTTCGCTCGCAGCAGGTCTTTCCCGCGAGCGGCTACGTCCTCGAGGTGTACGAACGCACCCCTGGTTCCGCGCCCGCGTCATAACCTCCCTTCGGTACCAGGTACCTCATTTTCGCATTTTCACTTGAGGAGGTTGACGACGAGCGACGCGGTGGTCTGGGTGTCGGTCTTGCGGAACCCGGCCACCGGGCGGTTGGCGTAGCGGAACGCGTACGTGAGCTTGAGAGCGACCGTGCTCGACACGGCCGCCTGCAGCCCGGTCGTGGACTCGATCCGCCAATCGCTCCCCTGCTTGAAGCTGGGGTAGAAGGCGAAGTTCTCGGTGAACTTCGAGGTCTTGGTGATGTTCCAGCCGTAGCGCGCCGCCGCAATCCCGCCCACGTAGCTGGTCGAGCCGTCGCCGACCAGGGTGTCCCTGGTCCAGGTCAACCCCGCGTCGAACGCGAGCTCGTGCTCGGGTCCCTTGAGAAACGCGTAGGTCACGCCGCCCGCCACGAGCACTCTCGGGTCGAGGCCGGCGAACGTGTCCTGCAGGGCGCTCGCGCTCAGGAAGAGGCTGAAGTCCGCGTCCAGCGCGCGGGTGCCGCGCACGCCGAAGAACAGCTTCTTGGCGGTGACGACGCCGCGCTCCTCGGCGCGCAGGTAGTTGGCGTCGACCTCGAGCCCCCACGGGTCGAACGAGTGCTTGTACTGCAGGTCCAGGCCTCCGGTCTGACTGCTCGAGTTCCCGGTCGTGGCCAGGTACGACAACCCGAGCGAGAGCTTGTTGGGGTTGTCCGCCGCCGCGGTGAGCGAAGCGCACAGGAGTGCAGCGGCCAGCGCTACGGACACGGTTCTCCAACGCATGACACCCTCCAGTTCCGGCCGCTCCGCTGCCGGCCGGTCCGTGGCGGCGCGCTACCTCAGCCGGCGGCCAGCTGCGAGGTGCAGTGCGGGCAGCGTGTCGCCTTGATCGGGATCGCCGACTGGCAGAACGGGCAGTCCTTGGTCGTCGGCGCCGCCGCAGGAGCCGGCTTCTGCAGGC
>JAJXUY010000262.1 GCA_021782525.1 Acidobacteriota bacterium
ACTTCCCCTCGCAGGCGAGGCCGAGGAGGCGGATCGCGTCCTCGAGCACCGGGTCGAGCTCCTCGACGACGACGAGACGCTCGACGCCGGCGGCGAACGCGCGGATGAGCCGCTCGGGGAGCGGGTAGACCATGCCGAGCTTGAGGACCGAGGCGTTCGGCAGCACCTCGCGCGCGTACTGGTACGCGACGCCGGCGGTGACGACGCCGACCTTGCGGTCGCGCCACTCGATGCGGTTGAGTGGCGTCTTCTCGGCCCACGCGGCCACGTCCGCGGCGCGCTGCTCGACGAGCGGGTGGCGGGCGCGGGCGTTGGCGGGGACCATCACGTACTTGGCCGCGTCGCGGGGGAACTTCTTGCGCCGCGGTTCGACCTCGGCGCGCTCGCCGAGCTCGACCGGGGTCGAGGAGTGGTTGGTGCGGGTCGTGGTGCGCAGCAGTACCGGTGTGTCGAACCTCTCCGAGAGGTCGAACGCGGCGATCGTGAAGTCCTTGCACTCCTGCGAGTCCGACGGTTCCAGGCAGGGGACGCGGGCGAACTGTGCGAAGCGGCGGTTGTCCTGCTCGTTCTGCGACGAGTGCATGCCGGGGTCGTCGGCCGAGACGATCACGAGGCCGGCCTCGGCGCCGGTGAACGACGCGTAGAAGTACGAGTCGGCGGCCACGTTGAGGCCGACGTGCTTCATCGCCGCCAGCGCGCGCCGGCCGGCGTACGCCGCGCCGATCGCCACGTCGACGGCGACCTTCTCGTTGGTGGACCACTCGCAGTAAACGTGCGGGAAGCGCGCCAGCTCCTCGAGAATCTCGGTGGACGGCGTGCCGGGGTAGGCCGCGGCGAGGTGGACCCCGGCCTCCCAGGCGCCGCGGGCGATCGCTTCGTTGCCGGAAAGCATGCGCTTCATTGCAGCTCCTCCTCGGGGTTCGTCGCGGGGTGGTCCCGGTGCGTCACCGCCGCGCCGATTCTACCTGGCAGCCGCGGCGCCGGAGCAGGCACACACGGCACGGGGGCGACTTGCGGCGTCGCCCCCGGGGTTGCGGAAGAGAGAAACTCCCCGGCGGGGCGGTGGGAACCGAATGTCGGATGACTTGGGGGGGAGATCCAACGGCGGTACCCTGCGGGGCGCCCCACCGGGGAAGTTCTGTTGTCAATCTCACTGTCCGGCCCGCACCCGGCATGTGTCGCCGGAAAACAACGTGAAGGCCTTCACATGGCCAAGCTAACACCTCGTGATCTCAAATGCAAGCCCCCGGGCTGCAGCGAGCCCGCAGGTGCTCGTCGGTAGAAGAGCCGCGGGGCCGAAGAGCAGAGGAGCAGAGGAGCGGGGCAGGGCAGAAAGAAAGACGGGAAAGGGAAAAGGGCAAAGGCAAGGCCAGGCCAACGGACGAGGCGGGGAGCAGAGGAGCAGAGGAGCAGAAGAAGTGCGGAGCCGAGCGCAAACTGTGGAGAATTTCGGGAAGAGGAGCAACGGAAGACGGCAGGTACGCGACGAACGTTCTGCCTCCCCCTGACCTCTGGCCCCCTGACCCCTGTCTCCTATCTTTTCGACCCACGACCCACGATCCACGACCCCACGACCCACGACCCACGGTCTCTGCCGGCCGCCGGGCACTGACCACGCCGCTTCGGAGCCCGCACCCCGGATCCCGGTCTTTTCGGACCACGGTCCACTGACCACGGACCACGTCCTTTCGCAGCCCGGACCCCGGATCCCGGTCTTTTCGGACCACGGTCCACTGACCACGGACCACGTCCTTTCGGAGCCCGGAGCCCGGATCCCGGTGCCCGGTCTTTTCGGACCACGGTCCACCGACCACGGACCACGTCCTTTCGCAGCCCGGACCCCGGATCCCGGTCTTTTCGGACCACGGTCCACTGACCACGGACCACGTCCTTTCGGAGCCCGGAGCCCGGAACACGGTCTCTCCCGCTTGTTGCCCACCCTGGCCGAGCCTACAATGCACGAAAGGAGAAGGGCATGCCCCGCACCTACGAAGGAATGCTCGACGCCAAGGGAGCCCGCTTCGGGCTGGTCGTGAGCCGGTTCAACGATCTCCTCACCGGTCGTCTGGTGGAGGGCGCCGTCGACTGTCTGGTGCGCCACGGGGCGGTCGACGACGACATCACGGTGATCAAGGTTCCGGGGTCGTGGGAACTGCCGCTGGTCGCCGGGCGCCTCGCGGCCTCGGGGCAGGTCGACGCCGTGATCGGGCTCGGCGTGCTCATCCGCGGAGCCACCCCGCACTTCGACGTGATCGCAGCGGAGACCGCCAAGGGACTGGCGCAGGTCGGTCTCTCGAGCGGGATCCCGGTGTCGTTCGGCGTGCTGACCTGCGACACCCTCGAGCAGGCGCTCGAACGCTCCGGCTCCAAGGCGGGCAACAAGGGCTGGCAGGCGGCGCAGGCGGCGATCGAGATGGTGCAGCTGTACCGCCGGCTCGGGGCGTGACGGATGGGCATGCGGCGGCGAGGCCGCGAGCTGGCGCTGCAGATGCTGTACCAGCACGAGATCGCGGGAACCGACGTCGACGTCATGGCGTCGTCGTTCGAGGAGTTGGCCGTGGCGCCCGAGGCGACGCGCGAGTTCGCGTTGAGCCTGGCGCGCGGCGTGATCGCGAAGTTGCCGGACCTCGATTTGCGGCTCGTCGACCAGGCCGACAACTGGCGACTCGAGCGCATGGCCGCCGTCGACCGCAACATCCTCCGTCTCGCCCTCTACGAGCTGCTGTTCGCGAGCGACACGCCTCCGGCGGTCGTGATCGACGAGGCGGTGGAGATCGCGAAGCGGTTCGGCAGCGAACGCTCAAGCCAGTTCGTCAACGGGGTCCTGGACGGTTTCCTCCACCGCGGGAAGGTCGCGAGAGGGGCGTGATGCGTCGCGCCGCCGGCGTGTTCGCGCTGAGCGTGCTGGCGGCCGCGGCCGCCGTGGGGGACGAGGCGCGGATCGCGATGCCGGCCGCGCTCGCGGCCAACGTGCGGACGGGACATCACGACGGCCTCGACGTCGGCCTCGAACCGCGGTCACGCGGCGTGCTCGTCACCGTCAGCCGCAGCGTGCGCGCGTGGCCCGCCTCCCCCGCGTACCCTCTGGCGAACGCCGGGACGTGCGGTGACGGCGCGGCGCTCGCGGTCCCGGGGTCGTTCCGGCTCCCGCCCGAGCTGGATGCGCTGGCGCGGCGGCCCGGCTACGCCCTCGCGCGGCTGACCGCGGTCGTGGACTACGTCACGCGCGCCGTCGTGCTCGACGACGGTGGGCGCGGGGCGCAGGATGCGGCCGCGGTGCTGGCGCGCGGCCGGGGGCGCTGCTCAGGCCGCGCCAACGCGGCGGTCGGGCTGCTGCGGGCGATGGGGATTCCAGCGCGTCCGGTGCACGGCCTCCTCGTGGGTGACGGCGGCGCCCGCTGGCACCGCTGGGGCGAGGCGTGGCTCGGGCCGCTCGGCTGGGTCCCGTTCGACCCCGGCGCCTCCGTGGGCCTCGTCTCGGTGCGTTACCTCCCGCTGGCGGGCTCCGGGGAGGGGCTGAGCACGACCGGCGTGCGGCTCGAGCGGATCGACGAGCGCGGCTACCTCGGTGTGCCCGTGCGCGCCGGACTGCGCGTCCTTCCGGCGGGTGGCGTGACGTTGCGCTGCACGGCGCCGCCGGGGGACGCCGGGATCACGGCGATGCTGGTAGGCCCGGACGGCTCGCGCTGGGCCCGCCGCGGCGGGCGCGAGGTCGTCTTCGCCGGGATGCTGCCGGGCCGGTACAGCCTGACGTGGCGGGCCGGCGGGCGGCCGGCGGCGCTGAGCCTTGTCCTCGGCGGCACTCCCGACGTCGTGGTCGAGCTCGGCGCCGAGGGGGAGGCGGCACCGTGAAGGCGATCCTCGG
>JAJXUY010000263.1 GCA_021782525.1 Acidobacteriota bacterium
GTCGTCATGCCGTTGATCAACGAGGCCGCGCACGTGGTCATGGAGGGGGTCGCCAGCGCCGCCGAGGTGGACCTCGCGATCAAGCTCGGCTACGACTTCAGGTACGGCCCGCTCGAGTGGGCCGACCGTATCGGCCTGCACCGCGTCCTCAACTGGCTCGAGCACCTCTTCCGCGAGACCGGCGAGCCCAAGTTCCGCCCCTGCCCGGTGATCCGCAAGCTGGTTCGCGCCGGGCACACGGGCGCCAGGGTCGGCAAGGGCTTCTTCACCTACGATAGCGAGCGCAGCCGTCTCGATCGCCTGCCGGACGACACGCCGAAGCTCTCCTGAGCCGGCCGGTGGTCGCGACGCTGCACCCGGGAGCTGACCAATGAAGATCATGGTCCTCAACTGCGGTTCCTCCTCCGTCAAGTTCCAGGTCATCGAGACCTCGCTCGAGGCGATCGAGGCCAACACCGACGTCACACTGGCCCGCGGCGCCGTGGAGAAGATCGGGCTCTCCGACTCCCGCCTCTCGCTCGAGGTGCCGGGCCGCAAGCCGCACCAGGAGATCGCGGAGATCCTCGAGCACCGCGCCGCCGTCGAGCGTGTGCTCAAGGTGCTGACGAGCCAGGAGCACGGCATCCTCGCCGATGCGTCCGAGATCGAGGCGGTGGGGCACCGCATGGTGCACGGCGGCGAGAAGTTCGCGTCATCCGTGTTCGTCACCCCCGAGGTCGAGGCCATGATCGAGGAGTGCGTGGTCCTCGCGCCGCTGCACAACCCGCACAACCTGCGCGGGCTCACCGCGGCCCGCAGCCTTCTTCCCAAGGTCCCACACGTCGCCGTGTTCGACACCGCATTCCACCAGTCGATGCCGCCCAGAGCGTTCATCTACGGGCTCCCGTACGAGCTCTACACCCGTCACGCCATCCGCCGCTACGGTTTCCACGGCACGTCGCACCGCTACGTGTCGATCCGCACCGCCAACCTGTTGCGGAGGCCGCTCGAGGAGCTGCGGGTCGTCACCTGCCACCTCGGCAACGGCTGCTCGATGGCCGCGGTCGACCGCGGCCACTCGGCCGACACCACGATGGGGTTCACGCCGCTGGAAGGGCTCCTGATGGGGACGCGCTGCGGCGACCTCGACCCCGCGATCGTGTCGTGGGTCCTCGCCATGGAGGACGTGACCCTCGCCCAGCTCAACGCGATGCTCAACAAACACTCGGGGCTCTACGGCGTCTCCGGCGTCTCCTCGGACATGCGCGAGATCGAGAAGGCGTGCGCCACCGGCAACCGGCGCGCCTGCCTCGCCCTCGACATCTTCTGCTACCGCATCAAGAAGTACATCGGCGCCTACGCCGCGGCGATGGGCGGCGTGGACGCCGTGACGTTCACCGGCGGGATCGGTGAGAACTCCGCGCTCGTCCGCAGCCACACGCTGTCCGACATGGCGTTCTTCGGCATCGAGCTGGACGAGGAAGCGAACGCGAGCGTCCCCTCCGGACAGGAGGTGTTGGTGTCGCGGCCGGGAACGCGCGTCGCGGTCGCGGTGGTCCCGACCAACGAGGAGCGGGTGATCGCTCGCGACACGGTCCGCGTGCTCGGGCACGTCATGCCGTCGTTCGCGGTCCCCGGCAACGAGGCGCCGCGCTGATTCCGGAACCTCGCTCCGCCCCGCGCTCGGCACCAGCGCGGGGCCGCGTCGCCGCCGCGTAGGAGCCTGTGGCGCATAGCGACGGGAGCGAGGGTCGCGATGGCGCCCGCCGGCGAGGCGGTCAGGCGAAATGCCCGCAGACGTAGCTGCAGCCTACGTCGAGGAGATTTCGCGCAGGCCAACGCGTTCAGCGGGATGCCAGCGCGAGCCGCAGCCGGAGTCGATGCGCGACAGGCTCCTAGACCTGCGCCGCCTCGCCGACGCGCAGGCGGTCCCGGTTGAGGACGATCGCCTCGAGCACGCCCTCCGCGACGCGTTGCGTCTTGTCGGAGATGTGCTCGAGGTCGTCGGTGATCCCGCGCGGGTCCACGTCGCCGATCTTGTCCCCGGTCTCGACCGGCACGCCGTCACGCAGCAGGCCGCGAACGACGCCCGAGATGCGCGACACCACCGGGTACTCCGAGTCGACCGGAACCCCGCGGTAGAGGTCCTCCCGCGTCACCAGCAGGACGACCACGCCGATCTTTTCGCCGCGCTCGATGCGATCGCCGATGTCGTGGGGGGTGCGGAAGATTCCGGGCCGCTGCGCCTTGATGACGCGCTCCTGGGCGAAACCCATGATCTCGGCCGGCGGCTCGGCGGCCAGCGACTGGCCGTCCGAGAGGACGCGCCCGAGCTGCGGGCCGCGCACGGTCTCGACCACCGCGTGGCACTCCCGCCCCGCCTGGCAGCCGGGCCCGAGCGCGATCACGAGGCGCGCCAACTCCCGCGACAGGCCCGAGTTCGCGCGCAGCATCGCCGCGTCGATGAAGATCTCCGGCGGCCACGCCGCCAACACCTCGGGTAACGGCTGCGTCGTGATCGCGAGGTCCCCGACCTCGTGCACCGTGTCGATCTCGGACAGGAGCATGACGAAGCGGGCCGTGACGCCGTCGACGGTCTTGGCATGGTTGAACACCGCCTCGGAGAAGCACACGTGCCGCCGCACGGCCTTCGGGAACGCCCGCTCGACCAGCAGGATGCGGCCGAACCCCTGGCGCGCCAGATGCACCGCGACCCCGCTGCCCAGCTCCCCGGCGCCGCGGATGAGGATGCGGGCCTGATGCAGCCAATCCACTAGCGGACCGCCAGCGCTTCGACTTCGACCTGGGCGCCGCGCGGCAGCGCGGCCACCCCAACCACGGCCCGCGCCGGCCGGTGCGACCCGAAGAAGTCGGCGTAGATTCGGTTGAACTCGGCGAACCTGGCGATCTCGGTCAGGTACACCGTCACCTTGGCCACGTTCGCACGCTGGCAGCCCGCCGCGGCGAGCACCGCGCCGAGGTTCGCCAGCGCCTGTTCCGCCTGACGCGAGAACTCCTGGCTCACCAGCTCCCCCGTCGCCGGGTCGAGCGGAATCTGACCGGAAAGGAACACCACCCCTCCGGCCGCGAGCGCCTGGCTGTACGGACCGATCGCGCGGGGCGCCGCATCCGTATGAACGATCTCCACATCGACGCTCATCGTGTCGCCTCCCCGTCCGGAACGAACTCCCGAATCTCCGGAAGGTTACGGAAGCGCTCGGCAAAGTCAAGACCGAAGCCGACCACGAAGCGGTCCTCGATCTCGAACCCGACGAAGTCGAGCTTGACCGGCACCTTGCGGCGCGACGGTTTGGACAGCAACGTGACGACCTGCACCGAGCGCGGGTGGCGCGCCTGCAGGAGCGCGATCACGTCGGCGAGCGTCAGGCCGGTGTCGACGATGTCCTCGACCACGTATACGTCCTTGCCGGCGATGTCCACCGTCACGTCCTTGATCAGGGTCACGGTGCCGGACGACTCAGTGGTGGCGCCGTACGACGACGCCTGGATGAAGTCGACGACCAGCGGATGCCGGATCTGCTGCGTGAGCGCCGTGAAGAAGTACACGGCCCCTTTGAGGATGCCGATGAAGACCGGATCGCGGCCCTCCAGATCGGCGTCGATCTCCCGCGCCAGCGCCGTCACCGCCCTCTGCACGTCCACGCGCGTGACCACCGTTTCACCCAGCACCGGCCACCCCCTTTCCCCTCGCGATCGGCCGTGGTGTACACTCGCCCCCGGACGCCTCAGGATGAACGAACTCGGCCTGCACGAGCTGAATCAGCGCTACGTCCGGTTGACGGACCGTTGTCGGTCGCAGTGGACGTTCTACCAGTACCTGCAGGGTCTGTTCAAGCACCTGTTCACCTCGCCGTGCCCG
>JAJXUY010000264.1 GCA_021782525.1 Acidobacteriota bacterium
CCGGCTCCGGCGGCGACGACGGCGGTATCGGGCGCGGCGACCCCCGCGCCGGAGTCCGACGTGGCCGGTCTGCCGCTGGTCGAGGTGGCGGCCTCGGGGACGGCGTCGGACACGTTGGCGGTCATCGTCTCGGGCGACGGCGGCTGGGCGGGGATCGACCGCGAGATCGGCACGGTGATCGCCGCACACGGCACCCCGGTCGTCGGGCTGAACTCACTGCAGTACTTCTGGACCAAGAAGACGCCCGCCATCGCCGCGGCGGACCTCGTCCGCATCCTGCGGCACTACCTGGCCGCGTGGCACAAGCAGCGCGTGCTCCTGGTGGGCTACTCGCGCGGCGCCGAGGTGCTGCCGTTCATGGCGGACCGCCTCCCGCCCGACCTGCGCGCGCGGGTGCGCCTGGTAGCGCTGCTCGGGGCCACCGGGCGGGTCGCGTTCGAGTTCCACGTCGAGGACTGGCTCGGCGGCTCCGCGGCGAAGGACGACCTGCCGGTCGAGCCCGAGGTCGCGAAGTTGGCGGGGCTCGAGGTCCTGTGCGTGTACGGCAGCGAGGAGCGCGACTCGCTCTGTCCAGCGCTCCCCCCCGGGCTGGCGACCGGCCTGGAGTTGAAAGGTGCCCACCACTTCGGCGGCGCCTACCGGGAGATCGCTGCCGCCATCTTGCGCACCGCCGGACTCGGCGCGAGCTGACGAGCGGCGGCTCCTTCCCGGACGTGTCGGGCCGGGCGCGAGGACGTATCATCGCGGCGGAGGCAGGCAGAATGGCCGCGAGAGACGTGGACGTGGCGGTGATCGGCGGCGGGATCGTCGGCGTGGCGACCGCCATGGCCGTGCTGGGGAAGTCCCGCGTCTCGCTGACGATCGTCGAGAAGGAAGCGCGGCTGGCCGCCCACCAGACCGGCCACAACAGCGGCGTGATCCACTCCGGGCTCTACTACAAGCCGGGCTCGCTGAAGGCGCGCAACTGCACGGCCGGCCGCGAACTCCTGCTCCGGTTCTGCGCCCAGCACGGCATCCCGGCCGAGCGCTGCGGCAAGGTGGTCGTGGCGACGGGCCCGGAGCAGCTCCCGGCGCTCGCCGAGCTGCGGCGCCGGGGCGAGGCCAACGGCCTCGCCGGGCTGCGCTCGCTCGCCGCCGAGGAGATCCGCGAGCTCGAGCCGCACGCCGCCGGGATCGCGGGGCTGTTCGTGCCACAGACCGGGATCGTCGACTACGCCAGGGTGACCGAGGCGTACGCGGAGGTCGTGCGCCAGCGCGGCGGAGACGTGCTCCTGTCGGCGCCGGTGCGGGCGATCGTGCGCGACGGCGCCGGCACCGTGCTGGTGACGAACGCTGGCGAGGTTCGCTGCCGGTTCCTGGTCAACTGCGCCGGCCTGCACAGCGACCGGGTCGCGCGCCTGGCCGGCGTCGACCCCGGCGTCCTCATCGTGCCGTTCCGCGGTGAGTACTACGAGCTGACGCCGGACAGGCGCGAGCTCGTCAGAAACCTGATCTACCCGGTCCCCGACCCCGAGTTCCCGTTCCTCGGGGTCCACTTCACCCGCATGATCGGGGGCGGGGTCGAGGCCGGCCCCAACGCCGTCCTGGCGTTCAAGCGCGAGGGGTATGCGCGGTCGAGCTTCTCGCCGCGCGACGCGCTGGAGACAGCGACGGCGCCCGGGTTCTGGCGCCTGGCCCGGAGCTACTGGCGGATGGGCCTCGGAGAGTATCGGCGATCGCTCTGGGTGCCCGCGTTCGCGCGGGCGTTGCAGGCGCTCGTTCCGGAGGTCGCGGCCGCCGACCTGAGGCGGGCCGGCGCCGGGGTGCGGGCGCAGGCGCTCGACCGCTCCGGCCGGCTGCTCGACGACTTCAGGATCGTCGAGGCCGAGCGCCAGGTCCACGTGCTCAACGCGCCGTCGCCCGCCGCCACCGCGTCGATCAGCATCGGGGAGGCAATCGCGGCGGTCGCGCGGGCGAACTTCGACCTCGCCTGAGCGCGGCGAGGGCCGCCCCGGTTGCCGCCGCGGCAAAGCGACATATACTTGCGGCCAGATGAACGCCCCCGCGCCGGGTTCCGGTGCAGTCGAACCTGTGGACGTGCTTGTGCCGGCAGGTGATCCGCGATTCCGGCCGGCTCCGGCAGCGGCGCTCGCGGCGGTCACGCTCCTCCTCCTGCTGGCCCAGCTCCTGGCCGGGTTGGCGAGCGCCGGCCGGCGGGTCGGCCTCGTGGTGCGGGAGACGGCGGCGGGGCTCGAGGTCACGGACGTCGCTCCCGGCCTGCCCGCAGCCCAAGGCGGCGTGGCCGTGGGCGACGTCCTCAGGCGAGTGGCCGGCGTGAAGATCACCAACACGGCCGATTACAACCGGGCCGCCGAGTCGTTCGGGAGGCACCGGCCGGTCGAGTTCGTGCTCCGGCGCGGCACCGCGCCCAGGACCGTGTCGGTCGTCCCGGGCGTTCCCTTCGAATGGCTGGACTTCGTGATCTCGGCGGTGACGACGCTGTGCTTCCTCGGCGTCGGGCTGCTGGCGTTCGTGCAACGGTTCGGCGACCTGCGCGCCCGTTTGCTCGCGCTGTTCTGCTCGGCCGTCGCGATCGAGCTGGCCCTCCCCTCGGGCGTCATCGGCTTCCCGTCGTTGACCGTGCCGCTGTTGGTGGCGTTCTACCTCCTGACGGGCCTGCAGATCGGGACGGAGCTGCACCTCGCCTCGGTGCTGCCCAGGCGGCCACCGTGGCTGGTCCGCCGGCCGTGGGTGGTTTCGGCGTTCTACGCGGCGGGGACCGCCGTCGGGGTCGGCACGACCGCGGCGCTGCTCGCCGAGCGCGTGTTCTCCTCGCGGGTGTTGCCGTGGAGCTTCTCCCAGGCCGAGTCCGTGGTGAACAACGTCCTGATGCCGGTGTGGGCCGCTGCGATCGTCGCCCTGCTCGCGGTCCCGACCTTCCGCTTCCCGGAGCCCGAGGGACGGCAGCAAGCCGGCCTCGTCTTGCTCGGCGTGCTGCCGTGGGCGGGGATCGTGTTCTGGACGGCCGCGACCACACTGGTGGGAGCCGAAACGCCCCAGTGGCTGGATTCGCTGTGGTCCCCGCTGTTGCTCTGCTATCCGATCGCGGTCTTCACGGCGATCTATCGCTACCACCTGTTCGACCTCGAGTTCCTGGTGCGCCGCAGCTTGATCTACGGTGCCCTCACGGGCTCCCTGCTCCTGGTCTTCTACGCCGTGCTCGGGGCCGGCAGCGCGTTCGTCTCGGAGGCGGTCGCGGGGGCCAGGGTCTCGGTGTGGGTCGTGGCCACGGCCACGCTGCTGCTCGGCCTGCTCTTCGCGCCGCTGCGCACGCTGGTGCAGCGTCTGATCGACCGCACCTTCTTCCCGGAGCGGGAGAGCCGGCACGAGCGTCTCACCGGCCTCGCGCACGAGCTGCCATCCAAGGGCAAGCTGCCCGCCATGGGGCAGCACCTGGTCGTGCAGCTGCGGGAGATCTTTGCCGTGAACGGGATCACGCTTCTGCTCGCCGACCCGAAGAGCGGCGTGCTGGCGCCGCTCGCGTCCAGCCGGGACGCCGCCGGCGGGGAGCGCGACGTCGATGCGTCGCACCTGCTCTCGCCGGACGACCCCGCCGTTCGCCTGCTCCGGCGGAGCAAGCGGCCGCTGACGGCGGCCCAGCTCAAGGGGCGAAGCGTGTCGTTCGGCCAGCGGCTCGACCACTTCCGGGCCGCGGTCGCGGTGCCTCTCCTGGCACAGAGCGAGCTGGTCGGCGTGCTGCTCGTCGGCGCCAAGGAGGGGATGAGGCGGCGGTTCCCGGCCGAGGAGCTGGACCTCCTCAACCTGTTCTCGCACAACGTCGCGGCGGTCCTCGAGAACGCCCGCCTGTTCGAATCGGC
>JAJXUY010000265.1 GCA_021782525.1 Acidobacteriota bacterium
CGAGCGCGACCTGGGTCGCGTCGAAGAACGCGTAGTTGCCGGGCCGCACCTCGGTGATGCCGGTCAGCTCGTCGGCGACGGCGAGCGTCGGCGTCGAGCCGATGCTCACCTCCTCGACCGGCACCCCGGCCGCGCGCAGTCGGACTGCGAACGCGGCCATCACGTCGCGCTCGGCCGCAGCGACGGCGCGGACCTCTTCGGCCGTGCGGCACCTGTACGCGTGACCGGCGTGCGTGAGGATGCCGCGGAAGTCGAGGTGCGGCGAGGCCGCCAGGCGCGCCGCGAGCGCGACGCTCTCTGCGCGATCCGGGTCGACGCCGGCGCGATGGTAGCCGCAGTCCACCTTGAGGAACACCGACAGCCGCACGTTGCGGTCGCGGGCGCACGCCGCCGCCGCGGCGGCGGCGTCCGGGTGGTCGACGAGCAGGTTGAGGCGCTCGACCCGGCGCGCGAGGTCGGCCGCCGCGGCCAGCTTGGCGGGCGCGATCGGCACCGCGTAGGTGATGTCGGCGAACCCGCCCGCCGCGAAGAACTCCGCCTCGGCCAGCGTCGAGACCGTGATCCCGCCGAACGACCCTCGCGTCTGGATGCGCGCCGCCTCGAGCGTCTTGTGCGTCTTGACGTGCGGCCGCAGGCGCACGCCCAGGCGGGCGGCCCGCTGTGCCATGCGCGACGCGTTGCGCTCGAGCCTGGCGAGGTCAACCAGCGCCGCGGGTGTTGAAAGCCGCTCAATCCCCACGGCGGCGAGGGTAGCAGAGCGACGGCCGGCGGCCGGCACCGACCGCTCCGAGAGACCCCGTGTCTTCGCCGGCGGACACGGTCGCCAGGCCAAGTGCCTCCGGCGCACGATCGCCGCTCGCGGCGGCGTGCTGCCGCGGCCTTCGCGCGCCCCCATGGCGGTGGCACGCTCTATGCTTAATCATTGGTGAAGGTCGTACCGGCGAGCGCCGGGCCAAAGCGGCCGCGGCGCACCGGAAGAGGAGGCCGTATGACCGGGAAACTTTCTCGTCTTTCAGTCCTGGGCGCGGCCGTGGGGCTGAGTCTTCTGTGCGATGCGGCCGCGTGGGCCGCGCCGGACACCCCCACGCTGACCCAGGTGGGTGCCACCGCGATCGTCTACAGGGGCGACCAGATCGACGTCGCACTCTCCTACCGCTACGCCAAGCTGAACCCCGAGGGGCGTTGGCTCCTGCTCGACACCGCGATGACCGCGGCGACGGACCCGATCGAGGTGCCGCGCACCGCGATTTGGCTGCGGATCCCCGACGGCCGGGTGGTGCCGCTCGCGACCCAGGAGGAGTTCGGCCGCGACTACCCGCAGCTCGCGGCGATGATCGCGCGCGCCAACATCACCCGTGAACCGCTCGGCTACCTCACCCCGCAGCGCCCGCGGCTGATCCGCTTCTTCGCCGAGCGCGGCCGCGGGCTGGCGTGGCCGTCGACGTGGCTGGACCAGTGGCACAACAACTTCGGCCGCCTCTTCTTCCGGATCCCCGACGGGATCCAGAAGGGCGACTATCAGCTACTGATCCGGCTGTCCAAGGGCGAGGCGGCGATCCCGTTCACGATCTGACCGGCGGCTGAAGCCGCGCGCAGCTACGCCGTGACCCGGACGACGACGAAGGTGATGTCGTCGTCCTGATCGCGCCCGCGGCGCCAACGGGTGACGGCGCCCGCGAGCCATTCGATGACGGCCGCCGCCGGAACCCCGGCCGCCGAGCGCAACGCCTCGGCGGCGCCCTCGAAGCCGAGCGGCCGTCCCTCGGGATCGAGCAGCTCGGCGAAGCCGTCGGTCGCGAACAGGAGCGTGTCGCCCGGCTGCAGCGCCGTGCCTTGCTCCCGGTACGTGGGCGCGAGCCCGCCCCCGAGCGGCAGCCCACCGGCGCCGAGCTCTTCGACCGCGCCGGACGCCGCGCGCCAGACCAGCAGCGGGGGCATCCCCGCCGAACTGACCGCAACCGAGCGCGGCTCGACGCGTGCGACGCTCAGACACATGTGGAGGTGCTTGAGGTTCATGCCGCGGAGCACCCGGTCGCACTCGGCGAGCATCGGCGCGAGGGCACCGCCGCCGCCGAGCGTCGCGAACAGCGCCTTGACCGCGGTGACCAGGATCCCCGCCGCCACGCCGTGCCCGGTGGCGTCCCCCACGGCGACCACCAGGCTCCCTGCGCGGCCCGGCCGGGCGTCGTAGTAGTCGCCGCCCACCTCGCTGGCCGTGGTCATCGCGACCGCGATCTCCAACCCGTCGACCTCGGGTAACGCGGCGGGCAGCATCGAGAGCTGCAACGTGCGCCCGGCCTCCAGCTCGCGGCTCTTGCGCTCGTTCTCGGCCTCGAGCAGGCGCCGCCTCAGTTCGTGGCCGTGCGCCTCGCGCTCCTGCGCCAGGAGCCGCGACGTGAGCGACTCGACCTCGGCGAGGCGCGCCTCCAGGTGCAGGCTCGTGCGCGCGACCGTGCGAGCGAGGAACAGCGACATCGTGAGGACGCTGGCGAGCACGCCGAAGACGTACACCGCGTTGAAGCCGGCGACCGGCGGGATGACGCGGAAGCTGACCAGGACCTGGAGCACGATGAAGACCGCCAGCACCGCCATCCCGGCGAGGATGATCGCGACGCCCTCCCGCGCCACCGTCTCGCGGCTCCGTTCGACGCGGACGACCTCCGCCAGCATTGCGGCGAAGTACCCCGACCAGAGCACGGTCGCGTACGGCTCCGGGGTAAGGAAGACCGCCGGCACCAGCAACCCGCCGACCACGGTGAACGCTTTCCAGCTCCTCGGGAACGGCCGCGTCCGCACGGCGTAGTAGGTGAGCTGGCCGAGCAGGATGATGACGACCGGGGCCGGCGCCATGAAGCGGTTCAACAGCGGTTCCCATGCCGCCGGGGGAAGCTCCATGCTGCCGTAGTCGCGGAATACGAGCAACGCGAACGCGGCCATGAACAGGGCGTAGAACAGGTTCTCCCGCAATCGGGGGTAGAACGAGTAGAGCGCCCCGTGCAGCAGCGCCACGAACGCCAGCACCGCAGCCAGGGCGCCCAGCAGGGCGGCGTTTCGCCGCGCGAGAGCGGCCCTCGCCGCGGTGACCGCATCGGGCTCGTGGATCGAGAGCGTGAACCCGAAGCCCGCGCCGCCCGCGCCTGGTGCCGCGCAGGCGTAGCGCACCGCGAGGACATGGTCAGACCGGGCGGAGAACTCGATCGGCCACGGGCCGAACTGCGCCGGCGGCGACTCGGGTGCCGGCACCGTGGCCGCCGCGCCGCGATGGACGACCGTGCCGTCGAGGTAGACGTCAGCCGCCCCCGCCTCCCGGATCCTGACGAGCAGCGGCACGCCCTGGAGCGTGGGGCCGACGCGGAGGTGGCGGCGGAACCAACCGACGCCGGGCCATCCGCCGCGCGGCAGGTGCCCCGGCGCGAGGTCGGGGGGCACCGCTTCCCAGCCGGCGTCGTCGAACCCGGGCGCGGCCCAGGCAGCGTCGTCGCCGGGTTGGAAGCGCCACGGGAAGCTGAGCTCGACGCCATCGGGGCTGCCGGCGAACGCCCGCACCGTCAGCTCCGCGGGCTTCGGCTCCTGGGCCGGCGCGGTGCCGGGCACCGCCCCCAACGTTGCGGCGAGAACCGCGACCCGCAACGACAAGACGCCGCGCCTGGCTGGCCGGCAGGTCACGCGGTGCGCACCGAAACTCTGGTTCCCTTGATGCGAGCGCCGCGTAGGCGGCGCACGACGAGCGCCGCCACCTCCTCCGCCACCTCGACGATCGAGGACTCGTCGCTGATGTCGATCGCCCCCACCACGCTCCCCGCGACGCCGGCCTCGCCGGTGATGGCGCCGACCAGATCTTGCGGC
>JAJXUY010000266.1 GCA_021782525.1 Acidobacteriota bacterium
TCCCGGCGGCCGCCCTCGGCCTGGTGCCGGCGGCGGCGATGGCCGGCGCGGCCGCCGCGACCGCGCTGGTGTGGTGGATGGCGCGCGGTCCGCTCGGACCGTCGTCGACCCGCATGATCCTCGCCGGCGTGGCGGTCAACGCCGCCGCATCGGCGGGGATCCTGACGATCCTCGCGCTCGCGCCCTCGCCCCGCCTTCCCGGCGTGCTCGCCGTCACCATGGGCTCGCTCGCTTCGGCCTCGGGCCGCTCCGTCGCCTGGCTCACCCCGTACGTGCTCGTGCCCGCGTTCGTGCTGCTGCGGCACGGGCGCGACCTCGGCCTGCTCGCGACCGGCGAAGAGTCCGCGGCGGCGCTCGGCGTCGAGGTGGGGGCCGTGCGGCGCTCGGTGTTCCTCGCCGCCGCCGCCCTGGCCGGAGGCGCGGTCGCGTTCGCCGGGGTGATCGGGTTCGTGGGCCTGGTGACGCCGCACCTGTGCCGCCTCGTCTGGGGGCAGAGCACGCGCCGCCTCCTGCCCCGGGCCGCGCTCGCCGGCGCCGCCCTGATGGTGCTCGGCGATCTGGTGGCGCGGCGGGTGATCGCTCCGGCCGAGTTGCCGGTCGGGGTCGTCACCGCGCTGCTCGGCGTCCCGTTCTTCGTCGCCCTCCTGCGGCGGGCACCGTGAGCGCGCACCGCGCCCCCGGCGGTGCGGCGGTGCTGGCGGCTCGCGCCGTGTCCGGCGGGTACGGCGGCTGCGAAGTCGTGCGCGGGATCGACCTCGACGTGGGCGAGGGCGATTGCGTCGCCGTGCTCGGCCCCAACGGCGCGGGCAAGAGCACGCTGCTGCGCCTGCTTGCCGGGATCCTGCCGGCGACGGCCGGTACGGCCGAGCTGCACGGCCGGCCGCTCACCGCCTGGAGGCGGCGCGAGGCGGCGCGCATCATCGGCTACGTGCCGCAGAGCGTCAGCTTCGCCTTCCCCCTCTCGGTGCGGGAGGTCGTGCAGCAGGGCCGCGCGCCGCACCTCGGCCCGTGGCGCCCGCCCGCCCCGCACGACCACGAGGCGGTGGACGCCGCCATCGGCCGGGTCGGCCTCGCCGGCCGTGAGCGCGCCGCGGTGCAGCGGCTCTCCGGCGGGGAACGCCAGCTCGTGCTGCTCGCCCGCGCGCTCGCCGGCGAGCCGCGGGTCTTGCTGCTCGACGAGCCCGCAACGGCGCTCGACGTGCGCCACCAACTCGAGCTGGCGGCGATCGCGGCCGAGCTCACGGCCGTGGGCGTCGCGGTCGTCGTGATCGCCCACGATTGGAACTTCGCCCTGCGCGTTGCGAACCGCGTCGTCGTGCTTGCAGGCGGTCGGCTGCGGGCCGCCGGAGAGCCGGCTGCCGTGCTGCGTCCCGAGCTGTTCCAGGCCGTCTTCGGCGTCGAGGTCGATCTGGTCGCGCGTCCCGGCGCCCCGCCGCTCATCGTCCCTCGCTCCCCCGCTCCAAGTTGAGCGGGCAGCGTTGGAGGCGGCAAAAGGAAGAAGAGGGAAGAGGGCAAACGGAAGAGGGCAAAGGGAAGGCAAGACAAGGCCGACACGGACCTTGTCGTCCCTTTGCCCTCTTCCCTTTTCCCTTTCCCCTTTTCCCTGTCTCCCGACTCTTCACTGTTCACTCATAACTCTCTACTAGTCATAGCGTTATGAAATCCGCCCTGCAATCCCGCAGCGGCCGGTGTAACATAGCCGGTCTATGGTTTGGTTCCGCCGCCCCGAGGGCGCCGAGCGTCCCGCCAGCCGCGTCCCCGAGGGGCTGTGGGTGAAGTGCGAGGGTTGCCGGGAGACGCTCTACCGCAAGGAGCTCGAGCGCGGCCTCTTCGTCTGCCCGCGCTGCGGCCACCACCACCGCGTCTCGTCCCGCACCCGCCTCGCCCAGCTGTTCGACGACGGGAGCTGGAAGGAGCTGTTCGGCAACATCCACTCCACGGACCCGCTTGAGTTCGCCGACTCCAAGCCGTACGCCCAGCGGCTCAAGGAGTTGCGCGAGAAGGGAGTGCGCTGCGACGCGCTGCTCGTGGGCGCGGGGCGGCTCGCCGGCATTCGCGCCGTGATCGCCGCGATGGAGTACTCGTTCATGGGCGGCTCGATGGGCTCGGCGGTCGGCGAGAAGCTGACCCGCGCCGTGGAGCGCTGCGTCAAGGGCCGCCTGCCGCTCATCGTCGTCTCCTGCTCGGGGGGCGCCCGCATGCAGGAGGGGATCCTCTCGCTCATGCAGATGGGGAAGATCTCGGCCGCTCTCGCCCGGCTGCACGCGGCGCGCCTCCCCTACATCTCGGTGCTCACCGACCCCACCACCGGCGGCGTGACCGCTTCGTTCGCCATGCTCGGTGACCTCAACCTCGGCGAGCCGGGCGCGTTGATCGGCTTCGCCGGCCCGCGCGTGATCGAGCAGACGATTCGGCAGAAGCTCCCGGAGGGGTTCCAGCGCTCGGAGTTCCTGCTCGAGCACGGTATGCTCGACGCGGTGGTGCCCCGCCAGGAGCTCAAGGAGACTCTGGCCCGGTGTCTGGCACACCTGCTCTAGACGCCGAGAGGCTGCTGGCACCGCGGCTCGAACAGCGAATCCTGCCCGGCCTCGAGCGCATCGAGCGCGCCCTCGACGCCCTCGGTCATCCGGAGCGGGCGTTCACGCCAGTCCTGGTCCTCGGCACCAACGGCAAGGGCTCGACCGCGGCGCTGCTCGCCGGCATCCTGGGCGCGCACGGCCTCTCCGTCGGCCTGTACACCTCGCCGCACCTGATCGCGATCGAGGAGCGCATCCGCGTCGGCGGCGCCACGATCGCGCCCGCGCGCCTCGCCGAGCTGGTGGCGATGCTCGGACGGTTCCCGGAGCTCTCCTTCTTCGAGGCGCTGACGTGCGCCGCCGTCGTCGAGTTCGCCGAGAGCCGGGTCGAGGTCGCCGTGATGGAGGCCGGGCTGGGCGGGCGCTGGGACGCGAGCAGCGCGGCGCCACCCGCCGTGGCGCTGCTGACCAACGTCGGCACGGACCACCAGAGGTGGCTCGGCTCGACCCGCGCCGAGATCGCCGCGGAGAAGGCGGCCGCGCTGTCCGGCCGCGAGGCGATCGTCGGCGCCTGGGACGACGAGGTCGAGGAGGTGATTCGCGCGAGCGCCAAACCGGGCACCCCGATTTCCCTCGCCTCGGCGTGGGCCACGGTGCAGCCCGATCCCAGCGTCCAGTGCGAGCCCAGGAGCAGAGGAGCGGAGGAGCCGAGGAGCGCAAGCCTTGCGGCTTCTCCTCTGCCCCCCTGCTCCTCAGCTCCTCGGCTTTGGGCGGAGACGCGAGTCCCCGCGAGCAACCGCGTGCGGTTCTCGGTGGGTGGCGTCAGCGGGGAGGCGGAGTTGCCGCTGGCCGGCGGCCACCAGCTCGCCAACCTGGGGCTCGCGCTCGCCGGTGCGGCGGCGCTGGCGAAGCACCGCCTCGCTCCCGCTCTCGCAGCCGGCACGGTGCGCCGCGGCATCGAGGGGGTCCGCTGGCCCGGCCGCTTGCAGTGGTCGCAAGCGCACGGCCGCCGCCTGCTGGTGGACGGCGCCCACAACCTCGAGGCGATGACCGCCCTCGCGGCGGCGCTCGACGCGATGGGGTTGTCAGGCCGCGTTCACCTGCTGTTCTCGTGCCTCGACGACAAGCCGCTCGCGGCGATGGCGGCGCTGTTGCGCCCGCGCGTCACCGGCGTCACGGTCGTCCCGATCGCCTCGCCGCGCGCCACGCCCGTGACGGCGCTCGCGGCCGCGTTCCCGGGGTGCCGGGTGGCGCCCGCCGCGGCGGCCTCGCTGGCCGAGCTGCCGGCCGACCGGCCGACGCTGGTGACCGGGTCGTTGC
>JAJXUY010000267.1 GCA_021782525.1 Acidobacteriota bacterium
GGCGTGCTCGCGGCGTTCGCCCGCGACCACATGGGAGGCATCGCCGTCGCGCCCGAGGAGCTCGCCAGCGGCGCCTGGATCGAACGGGTGCCGGAGCTGCTGGAGATGGCGCCGGCGCCGCGCGGGAAGGAAAACGGGGCGGCCACCGCGGCCGCGATCGTCGCCCACACATTGCGCGGCGTCTGAGCGACCGCGCCGCACACCCCCGCGGCGTTCGCCCCGCCCCCGTCGGCCCCCGCGCGGCCTTGAACGCCCCGGCGATCGACCCTACAATCCCGATCGGCCCGCGAATTCTCAACGACGTAGCGAAGGCGAGGCGAGCCGACTGCTGGCGAGACGGTTCCGGGAGGGCACCGCGATGAAGGTCAAGGGCAACACGCTCAAGGCGCGGATGGCGTTCGTCAAGGAGCGTTTCGGCGCCGAGAAGTGGGAGAAGGTGATGGCCGCCCTGCCGCCGGAGGACCAGAAGCTGCTGCGCGACTCGGTGGTCAACGTGGGTTGGTACGACTTTGCGCTCGGCGATCGGCTGGACCAGGCGATCGCAACCGTGGTCGGCGGCGGCAACACGCAGGTGTTCGAGGAGATCGGGCGCGCGTCGGCGCGCGAGAACCTGGGCGGCGTGCACAGCAACTTCCTCGAGCCGCGCGACCCCGCGAAGTTCATGAGCAAGGCGGGGATGATCTACCGCTTCTACTACGACACCGGCAGCCGTTCCTGGGAGGCGACGGGGCCGACGTCCGGCGTCATCACCACCCGCGACAGCGAGACGTTCTCGAACGCCGATTGCGCCACCGTGATCGGCTGGTACAAGGAGGCGCTCGCCATGCTCGGTGCCACTGGCGTCGTGATCCTGGAGGAGAGCTGCCGCGCCAGGGGCGGCGACGCCTGCCGGTACCGGGTCAGCTGGAAGTAGCTCCCCGGGACCGGCCGATTCCACTCGTGACCAGGAGGTGCCGTGCCGCTGCACCCATCGCACCTTGCCGGCCTGGTGCCGGCGCTCGCGTGGTTGCTGCTCGCGCTCCCACCGCCCGTGTGGGGCCAGACCCGCGAGCTCCGTTGCTCCCGTGTGAGCGCGCTTGACGCGCCGCGCATCGACGGCGCCCTCTCCGATCCCGCCTGGCGGACCGCGACCTGGTACGACGACTTCCGCCAGAGCGTGCCGGACTACGGCCGCCCGGCCACCGAGGCGACGCACGTCGCCTTTCTCTTCGACGACCAGGACCTCTACGTGGCGGTGCGCTGCGACGACAGCGCGCCGTCGCTGATCCGCGCCAACAAGCTCCGTCACCGCGACGAACCGGCGAGCGACGACCACGTCGAGGTGGTGTTCGACACCTACCGCGACCAGGTCCGCGGCGCCGTGTTCATCGTCAACCCGCTCGGAGCCAAGGAGGAGGGCCTCATCAACGGCTACGAGAACTACACCTGGGACTGGGACGAGGTGTGGGAGGCGCGCGCCGCGATCACCGCCACGGGGTGGCAGGCCGAGCTCCGCATCCCGTTCCGGGTGCTGCGCTACGGCAACGACCCGCAGCAGGTGTGGGCGGTCAACGTCGAGCGCGTGGTGCGGCGGAAGCAGGAGGCGTCGTACCTGGTGCCGCCGCGGCCGCCGTTCGACATCTCCAGCCTCGACTACGCGGCGACGTTGCGCGGCCTCACGCTCACCTCGCGCCAGCGCAACCTGCAGCTCATCCCGTACGTCCTCGCCGGCGCGGCACGGGAGAGCGCGCCGGCGGGGGGCGAGCGCTCGCGCAGCCTCGACCAGTGGGGGTTCGACGTCAAGTACTCGCTCACCCCCGGCCTCACGCTCGACGGCACCTACAACACCGACTTCGCCCAGGTGGAAGCGGACGCGGAGCAGGTCAACCTCACCCGCTTCTCCCTCTTCTACCCCGAGAAGCGCGGCTTCTTCCTCGAGAACGCGCAGCTCTTCTCGTTCGGCCACTTCGGCGGCGACCCCGACCACCCCGACATCGCCGCGTTCTTCAGCCGCCGCGTCGGCCTCTACGAGGGTGCGACCGTGCCGATCGACGCCGGCGTCCGGCTCACCGGCAAGGTCGGCCGCCAGGACGTCGGCGTCCTAAGCGTGCGCACCGGCGGCGTACGCGGCCTCGACCTGCCCGCGGCCTGGTACAACGTCGTCCGGGTGCGCCGGGACCTCGGTGAGCGCTCCTACGTGGGGATGATCGCGACCGACTCGCGGCGCGGGGGGTTCCACTCCAGCACCATGGGCGTCGACGGCGACTGGTTCATCACCCGCGAGCTGTCGCTGCGCGGCGACGTCCTGCTGGTGGACGACGGCGCCGCGGCGGGCGCCCGCAGCGCGTACGACGTGTCGCTCGACCTCACGACGGATCCCTGGGGGTTCCTGTTCGGATGGTACGACGTGGACGCCGGTTTCAACCCGGACCTCGGGTTCGTCAGCCGCGACGGCTACCGGCGCTCGCAGGCGTACCTGCGGCGCTCGTTCCGCCCCGGTCGCTGGGGGGTTCGCCGGGTCAGCGTAGTCAGCAACAACGACGCCTACGACTCGCTCCGCCACGGCGCGCGTGAGACCGGCGACAACAGCCTCCACTGCGAGGTCGAGCTGGAGAGCGGCGATAACGTCGAGGTGAAGGTCAAACGCGAGTTCGAGCGCCTGTTCGAGCCGTTCGAGCTGGACTCCCGGGTGGTCCTCCCCCCCGGCCGCTACACGTTCACCTCGACGACCGCCGGCTTCTACTCCGACGACTCCAGGCGCTTCGGCCTCAGCCTCGAGACGACGGCGGGAGGGTTCTACGACGGCACCACGCGGCAGGCGGGCGGCGAGACGTGGTTCGTCCTCAACCGCCACCTCCGGGCGGCGGGCGGCTATTCGACGGTGGACGTCAGCAGCCCCCACGGCGCGCTGGCGTGGCGCCTCTGGTCGCTGCGCCTGGACTACACCTACAGCTCGAACATGTCGGCGTCCGCCTACCTGCAGTACAACTCCTCGATCGGCACGAGAGTGCTGAACCTCCGCCTGCGCTGGATCCTCCCCAACGACTCCGACCTCTACCTGGTCTACAACGAGGGTCGCCAGGAGCTGGCCGGCTCGTCCGGCCTCCACAACCGCGAACTGGCGCTCAAGCTCAACCTCAGGCTGTTCGTCTGACGTTCCGGACGGTTTCGCCCAGCACCGCGTCAGCTCTGCCGGCGTGTGCCGGCCGCCGCCCGGAGCCCGGGCTTGATATCCTATCGACCGATGTCCGGACACGTGCAGCGCTGCGCGATCATCGGGGCTGGTCTGACCGGCCTGGTGGCGGCGTACCGACTCGCGAGCGCGGGTTGGAAGGTCACGGTGTTCGAGCGCTACCCCGAGGCGGGCGGGCTCGTCGCCGGCTTCGCGGTCGGCGGCGAGCGGCTCGAGTGCTTCTATCACCACATCTTCACCACCGACACCGAGATCGTGGCGCTCGCCGCCGAGCTCGAGCTCGCGCCCGAGATCGAGTGGCTGCCGTCGCGGATGGGGATCTACTCGCAGGGACGCCTGTGGGAGTTCGGCACGCCGGCCTCGCTGCTGCGCTTCCGTCCCCTTCCCTGGATCGACAAGGCGCGCTTCGCCGCCTCCACGCTGTGGCTCAACCGCAGCGCCGACTTCCGCCGTTTCGAGGGTGTCACGGCGCGCGAGTGGATCGTCGCCCACGCCGGCCGCAAGGCGTTCGACACCGTGTGGGGCCCGCTCCTGCATCAGAAGTTCGCCGAGAAGGCCGACGAGGTCGCGATGGTGTGGCTGTGGGGGAAGGTGTTCCTGCGCGGCCGCTCGCGTTCGGCGAGCGGGCTCGCCGAGCGCCTCGGCTACATGAACGGCTCGTTC
>JAJXUY010000268.1 GCA_021782525.1 Acidobacteriota bacterium
CCCACGCCAGCGTCCCGGCGATCTGCTTGGCGAAGCGGTGCGCGAGCGTGGCGGCGCCCTCGGGCAGGATGCGCACGATCTCGGAGGTGGCCGACCCGGAGGGCGTCGCCGGGGTCACGGGGGTCGCACTTTCGCTGACCGAGACCGTCACCTTCCCCTCGCCCTCCTCCTTGGCCGGGGGTTTGCCGAGAGCGGGGTCGCCGGTGAGCGCCGCCGCGTAGGTCACGCCGCCCGGTGCCGGGGCCAGGGCGGCGATCTCGGTGAACGAGGAGTCGTAGACGACGCCGGGAGCGCCCTCCCCGTTCCAGCGCAGCACGAGCCCCTTGCCGGAAGTCCCGATGAGGAGCAGGTCGCCGCTGACCGCCAGGCAGCGGGCGTGGCGGTCCGGGATTGTCGCGACCGTGTCGAGCCCCCCGGGGCCGAGGCGCAGCAGCCGGCCCGGGTTGCCGGCCGCGACGACGAGGCCGCCCTTGAACCACGCCAGGTCCCACAGGCTGCCCTCCGCGGGCGCGGCCACCTGCTCGAGTGGGGCCGCGCCACCCTTGGCGCGCAAGAGCAGCGCCGGAGCGGCCGTGGTCACCCAAAGGTCGCCCGCGGGATCGATGAGCAGGGCGGTGACCTGGTCGGCCTTGACCTCACCGAGCAGCTCCTTCTTGCCCTCCCGGACGCGATAGACGCGCGCCGGGTGGCCGGTGCCGACGAACGCGGTCCCGTCGCCCGCCACCGCGAGCGCGAGCCCGAGCGGCTCGCTGAAGCTGGCGACCGTGTCGAGCGGCGGCAGCGGCCGCATCGAGCCGTCGGGAAACACCGCCACCCCGCGCCCGGTCGCCCCGGCGAGCGCCGGCGCGGTGTCGAGCACGAACTGCCGCGTCTGCGAGGCGTGGGCGGAGGTCAGGACGACGAGGGAGAGCACGGCGGCGATCGGTTTCATGGCACCTCCTGGCGCGGGCGGACCGTGAGCGGGACGCGGACGAACCCCTCCAGCGGCCGCGTGCCGTCGCTCTGGACGCTGGCGACGACGGCGGTCTGGATGCGCGTGAGCGCCCGGGGGCCGAGGCCGGCGGCGAGCGTGGCCGACCACGACGGCGGCAGGTCGGGCTGCGACACGCCCGGGTAGGCGACGCCGCGATCCGGTGCCTCGAGGGCGGTGACCAGCGTCGTGCTGCTGCCGAGACGGCGGAGCTGGTCGAGCTGACCGGCGTAATCGGCCGGGTCGATCCCCTCCGCTCGCAGGCGGTAGCCGCTCCACGAGGCGCCGTCGGCGACCACCAGGTTGATCGCGCCGGGGACCGCGTCGGCCGGCACCCGGATCGTGACGCGCCGCTGCTCGACCGGCCGCTCGTACGGATCTAGGCGGACGTCCACGGCGAGGCTCTCGCCGGGGGTGACCGTGGTCCGTTCCGGGATCGCCTCGGCGATCGCGGCGCCCTCGGGTCGCTCCTCGCGGGCGAGCGTGAGATCGACCGCCGTGACGGCCGGGTGCGGGTACGGGGAGTTGGCGAGGAAGCCGACGACGGCGCCCGCGAACGCCGACAGCCGGGCAATCGCGTCCGCCCCGCGGGCCGCCTGGCGCACCGACACCGCGCGGCCGTCGGAGGTGTGGACCCCGAGGTCGAGCCGCACCGAGGCGCCGCCGACCGCGGCCCCGCGCGCGGTCAGGCACGCGCTGGCGAGGTAGGTGACGAGCAGCGGCTGCAGGATCGGCGTGTCGGCGACCGCGAAGTGCCACGTCTTGGTCCCGGCCACGTCCGCCACCCGCACCGTCACGGCGGTGCCCTCCGGCGGGCGGCCGACCAGCGCCACGACCCCGGAACGGCGGTCGGCGACTAGCGTCCCGAACGGCCGGCCGATCGTGAACACCTTGAACGGGCTCTGGTAGGAGGTCTGGACCGCGAGTACGCGGGCGCGCGCCACCGGCAGCCGCACGGCCCCGAGGTCGTAGAGAGGGTGGCCGAACGCCCAGATGCGATCGCCGTCGCGGGCCGTCACGGTCCCGGCGGCGGCCACCGAGGCGTCGCCCCAGATCAGCTCCACCGCCATCATCTCGCCGGCCTGCGGCGCTCCGCCGACGCTCGCGTCGGTCCCGGCCGCGGTCGGCTCGACGCCGGCCCCCGCGAGCAGCTCGCCGGCGAGGCCGGACGGCGCCGACAGGCCGGCGACCGCGAGCAGAGGGCCGGCCGAACGTGCGCGGTCGGGCAGCCGGGGCAGCACGGCCCGCGGGTCGAGCCGCCCGCCCGCGACCGCGGCGAGCTGCGCCAGCGTCGGGGCGGCGGCGCGCACGGTCTCGCCGGTCAGCGGGATCGACCGCATGTCGGCGAACGGCGTCACGCCGGCCAGCGGCTCCTGCGCCCAGGTCCAGCCGAAGGCGACGGCGCCGAGGAGCTGGCCGCCCACGTACACCGGCGAACCGCTCATCCCGGCGACGACGCCGGTGCCCTTGAGCTCGGGGTCGTCGATGCGTACGAGCACGGCGCGAGCGTCGGGCGCGGTGGCGTCGAGCGTGCCCATCACCGTCACCGGGATCTCGCGGTGGCGGCCGCCGGTCCACTCGGTGACGCACACCCCGGACTGGCCGGGCTTGACCGCTCCGGGGTCGAGCCAGGTCAACGCCGAGGAGAGCAGGAGTGGGAGGAGGAGGGGAAGCATGCTCGGCTACGCCGGTTGCGCCTGGGCCGCCATGCGCCGGCCGGTGAGCGGGAGCAGCAGCGGGAGCTGGCCGAGCAGCTGCGCGAGCTCACCGGGCACGATCGCCTGGGCCGCGTCGGAGAGCGCCTGCGACGGCTCGTTGTGCACCTCGATCATGAGCCCGTCGGCGCCGACCGCCGCGGCGGCGCGCGCGAGCGGCACGACCTTGTGGCGCTTGCCGGTGCCGTGCGATGGGTCGACGATGATCGGCAGGTGCGAGAGGCGCTGCACCGCGACCACGGCGGCGAGGTCGACCGTGTTGCGCGTGTGGTCGGCGAACGTGCGAATCCCGCGCTCGCAGAGCACGACCTCGTAGTTCCCCTCCGCGAGCAGGTACTCGGCCGCCATCAGCAGCTCCTCGACGGTCGCGGCCATGCCGCGCTTGAGCAGCACCGGCTTGCGCGCCCGCCCGGCGGCGCGGAGCAGCGAGTAGTTCTGCATGTTGCGCGCGCCGACCTGGACCATGTCGCAGTGCTCGAGCACGAGGTCGAGCGAGCGCTCGTCGAGCGCCTCGGAGACCACCGGCATCGCCACCTCGCGTCCGACGTCGCGCAGGATCGCGAGGCCGGGCTCGCCCAGCCCCTGAAACGCGTACGGCGAGGTGCGGGGCTTGAACGCGCCGCCGCGCAGGATCTGCGCCCCGGCGGCGCGGACGGCGCGCGCGATCGTGAGCGTCTGCTCCGGCGTCTCGACCGAGCACGGGCCGGCGATCACCGCGAAGCTCTCGCCGCCGACCGCCACGCCGCCGACGTTCACGACGCTGTTCTCGGGCTTCGCCTCCCGGCTGACCAGCTTGTACGGGTGCGAGACCGGGATGACCTCGAGCACCCCCGGGAGGCTCTCGAACAGCGCCGGCTCGACCGCCCCCTGGTTGCCCGTGATGCCGATCGCCACCCGCTGCGCCCCCGGGATCGGGTGCGCCTTCAGACCGAGCGAGACCACCCGCTCGATCACCGATTCGACTTGTTGCGGGGTGGCCCCCACCGTCATGACGATCAGCATCGCGGCTCCCCCAGACCGGGGCTATACTAGCCGAGGCAGGGAGGTTGTCAAAGTGAAGAGAGCTGTTCTCTTCGGTGCCATATTCTTGTTCGCGGCGCAGCAGGCGATGGCCGTGTACGTCATCATCCTGCGCAACGGCGC